>DATEJJ010000102.1:0-12030 GCA_035278125.1 Rugosimonospora sp. | reverse complement strand
GCCCGCGCCGGGATGGGCCGGGGCGGCGCGGGGTGGGCGTTGGCGGGGTCGTGCTTCGGGGTACTGGTGGTGGCGCTGGGGTATGCGGCGGGGCGCCTGGGGATCCCGGGCGGGATGGTGGCGTACTGGGTGGGCCAGGCGCTGGTATTCGTCCCGGTCGCGTGGCGGGTGCTGTCCCGGCGGTTGGGCGGCAGCGGCGAGGCGCTGACCCTGGTGCTCGGCCTGGCGGTGAACCAGTACCTGCTGAAGTGGGCGTACAGCCCGGACCAGTTCCGGTTCGCCGACGAGCTGCAGCACTGGGCCGCCACCACCAACCTGCTGCGGACCGGGCACCTCTTCCAGGTCAACCACGCGCTGCCGGTATCCGCGTACTTCCCGGGCCTGGAGGAGATGGGTGCGGCGATCGCCTCGATGACCGGGCTGCCGGTCACCGCCGCCGGGTTCCTGCTCGCTGGCGTCCTGCACCTGCTGCTGGTCGCGATCCTGTTCATGCTCGTCAGCCGTACCGGCGGCTCGGCCCGGCTGGCCGCGCTGTCCTGCCTGGTGTACGCGACCGGCCTGCACTACCTGTTCTTCGACTCGATGTACGGGTACCAGACGGCGGCGCTGCCCTTCCTGCTGCTGGCGGTCTGGGCGGCGCGGCAGACCGGTTGGGCGGTGCTCGTGGTCGGGGTGGTGGCGGTGCTGGTCACCACCGTCAGCCACCACGTCAGCGCGCTGATCCTGGCCGGCATGCTGGTCGCGCTCGCGGTGGCTGAGATCGTCCTACGTGGACGGAGGCGGGTCGCCACCGCCGTGCTCGCGGCCACCGCGGCGCTCGCGGTCGCCGCCTGGTTCTGGTTCGCCGCGCACCCGGTGCTCAGCTACCTGGCGATTCCGGTACACGGCATGACGGCCGCGATCACCCGGCTGCTCACCGGCGGCGAGGCCGCTTCGGCCAGCGCGTCCGGTGGCAGTCCACTGTGGTCACTCGCGGTACAGGCGGCCAGCCTGCTGGCGCTGCTGGTGCTGTTCCTGGTCGCCGCGTGGCGCGCGGTACGCCGGCGCCCCCGGCTGCGCGGGCCGTGGCGCTGGTGCCTGCTGCTCGGGGCGCTGGCCTTCTTCGCCGGCAGCGGCCTGCGCTTCCTGGGCACCCAGGGGCCGGAGCTGGCGGGCCGGGCGGCCACCTTCACGTACCTGCCGATGTCGATCGTGGCGGCCGGCGTGCTGCTGGACTGGCGCCCGCGCCTGAGCTGGCGGCCGCTGGCCTGGCCGCCGCTGCGCCGCCTCGCCCGGCTGGTACCCGGTGGCCTGCTGGTGCTCAGCCTGCTGCTGGTGGCGGCGCGGGTGGGCGGCTGGCCGCCGGCCTTCGAGCTGCTGCCCGGCCGGTACCTGGTCTCCGGGTACGAGCGCGGGGTGGACCCGCTGGGCGTGGCGGCGGCCACCTGGACGCGTACCGCGCTGGGTACCGGCAACCGGGTGGCCGCGGACGTCAACGGGTACACCCTGGTCTCCACGTACGGCGGGCAGGACCCGGTGGGCGAGGCGGCGGCGCTCTACGACGACGAGGAGTGGGGCCTGTCCGACGAACTGGTGCTGCAGAACTACGCGGTCAGCTACCTGTGGGCGGACAGCCGGATCACCGAGCAGGCACCGGCCTCCGGCGCGCTGTTCCCGGTCGACCCGCAGGCGGGCAGGCGTACCGCCCCGCTCGCCGCCAGCAAGCTGTCCAAAGTGGACCAACTGTCCGCCGCGGACCGCGTCTACGACAACGGCACCATCCGCATCTACAACATGACGAACGCGTGAGGCAGGGCATGAGGAAACTGCTCGTACCGGTGGGTGGTGCGGCGCTGTCGGTCGCGCTGGTGCTGGCCGGCTGGCCGGTGGCGGCGGTACCGGCGGGGCTGCTGCTGGCTCTCGTGCTGCCGGGTACGGCGCTGGTGACCGCGCTGTTCCCGCCGGGACGGGTCAAGGGCGGGCTGAGCCCGGTGGAGCGGTACGTGCTGACCGTCGCACTCAGCCTGGCGGTGCTGGTGCTCGGCGGGCTGGGCATGTACGCCGCCGGGCTCACCCTGCACCGCGCCGCCTGGGCCGGGCTGACCGGCGGGGTCACGGTCCTCGCCGCACTCGCCGGGTACCTGCGCGGCCGGCGGCATGCCGCACCCGCCCCCCGGCGCGTGGCAAGGGCCCGCCTGGTTCCGCTGGTGCTGGCGGCGGTGCTGCTGACCGGGGCGGGCTGGGTGTCGCTGGCGAGCGCCGCGCGGCAGTCGTCCGCCACACACGTGACCGCACTGTCCATCATGGACGTTTCAGACACCGACTACACGAACCGTACCCACACGGTGACGTTCGAGGTGACCAACCAGGAGGGGCGGGCGGTCAGCTACTCGCTGCGGGTGACCGGGCCGGGCGGGTACGTGGCGTCGCTGGGCGCGAGCGCCAGCCGGACCAGCCCGTGGCGGGTGACGCTCACGGTCCCGGCGAGCGACCGGGTCACCGCGAACCTGTACCGCACTGGCGACTCGGAGCCCTACCGGACGGTGTACGTCCACGGATCGGAGGCAGCGCAATGACGGTCCTGACCACCACCCGTCGGGTGCTGCGGCCGCATGCGGATCTGCTGGCCAACTCCGGGTCGCTGATCGCGAGCAGCGCGGTCACCGCCGTGCTCGGGTTCGTCTTCTGGTGGCTGGCCGCCCGCGTCGCCTCCACCACCGTGGTGGGTACCGCCTCGGCCGCCGTATCCGCGATGACGTTCATCGGTACCATCGGCGTGTTCGGCATGGGTACCCTGCTCATCTCCGAACTGCCGCAGATGCCCACCGGCCGGTGGCGGCTCGTCTCCGCGTGCGTGCTCGCCGCCGGCGTGCTGGCCACCCTCGGCGGCCTCGGGTACGTGCTCGTGGCGCACGTGTTCGCCGGCGGCCTGCGCGCCACGGTCGGCACCCCGGTGGCCGCCGTGCTGCTGGTGCTCGGCGTCGCCGTGACAGCCGTGACCCTGGTGCTGGACGACGGGCTGATCGGCATGCTCGCCGGGCCGCTGCAGCTGACCCGCAACGCCTGGTTCGCCGCGGCCAAGCTGGCGCTGCTCGGCCTGCTCACCGTGCTGCCCATCACGGTCACCGGCACCGAGATGCTGGGCGTGTGGCTGGCCGGCGCGCTGGTGTCGGTGGTCGCGCTGGCGTTCGCGGTACGGCGCCGGGGGATGGGCGGTTCGCTGCGGCCGCACCTGTCCCTGCTGCGCCGGATGCGGTGGCGGGCGGTGGACCACAACCTGCTGAACATGGCGCTGTTCCTGCCCCGCGCCGCGCTGCCGCTGGTGGTCGCCGTGGTGCTGTCCACCGCCGCCACCGCCGACTTCTACACCGCGTGGATGGTGGTCACCGTGCTCGCGATGGTCCCGGCGCACCTGGCCACCACGCTGTTCGCGGTGGCCGCGGGCGACGTGCGCGCGCTGCGGCCCAAGGTGCGCCTGGCGCTGTGCGTGGCGTTCGGCCTGGGCCTGCCGCTGTCCCTCCTGGTCGCGGTCAACGCACGGTCCATCATGGACATTTTCGGCCACGAGTACGCCGCGTCCGCCGCGGGCGCGCTGCGCATCCTCGCGCTGACCTACGCCACCACGGTGGTACGCCAGCTGTTCGTCGCGGTGTCCCGGGTGCTGAACCGGGTACGCCGGGCGAGCGGGCTGGCGCTGCTGGCCGGTGTCGCCGAGATGGTCGCGGCGAGCGTCGGCGGGCACCTGGGCGGGCTGTCCGGCCTGGCGCTCGGGCTGGCGGGAGTCTTCGTGCTGGAGGCGCTGCTGATGGCGCCGGTGGTGCTGCGCGTGGTGCTGCCGGAGCGGTCAGCCGCCGAAGTGCGGGTCGTTGGCTAGGTCGTGGTACGCCGCGATCGCCGCGGCCGTGGTGTCCAGCCGCCAGTTCGTGCCCTTGAAGGTGTCCGTGTCGAACCAGACCAGCGCCCCGATCCGCGGGTGCGCGATGATCCACTGGGCGAACGCCCGGATCCAGTCCGGCCGGGTGGTACCGCCCGCCTCCGAGATGCCGACCTCGGTGATCATGATGGGCTTGCGTGGCGCGTACTTCTGGTACGTCGGGCCGAACAGGAAGTCCGGCAGCTGCCGGCCGTAGCTGTACCCCGAGGTACCCACCCAGTCCACGTACGCGTCGCCGGGGTAGTAGTTGTCCATGCTGTTCCACGGCTGGTCCGGCAGCGAGAAGTAGTTCGGGCTCCACACCCAGGCCACGTTCGTGGCGCCCGCGGCGGCGAAGATGTCGTGGATGTGCCGGTACGCCGCGATGTACCCGGCGGTGCGGGTCGGGTTCTTCACCCCGCTCCACGGGAACCAGTTGCCGTTCATCTCCCAGCCCCACCGCAGGAACAGCGGCTTGCCGTACGCCTTGACGGCACGCGCCTGCGCCCGGATCAGCGCGTCCTGGGAGCCGTCGGTGACCGAGGTGTACGCCGGCAGCGGGCTCCACGAGAACATCGGGATGCAGCCCTCGGGTACCACGCCGATGGTGTCCAGCAGACCGTCGGTCCAGTTGAAGTACAGGTGCAGGATGCGCATCTGGCGACCCAGCTGGCTCTGCCGCAGGGCCAGGCTCTGCCGCAGGTTCATCCCGTTGAGGTCGAGGTAGGAGCCGAGCATCACCTTGCCCGGCTCCGGCTGGGGTCCGGCGGCGGCCAGTACCGGCCCGGTCGGGCTGGGACTGGCGGTGGTCCGGGCGGTACCCGGCGCGCCCGCGGTACCGCGGACCGTGTGGCAGCCGGCGGTGGTGGCGGCGAGCAGGGCGAGGACCGCGATGGCCCGCCGCATCTCAGGTGAGCCTCTTGCCGAACATGTCCCGCGCCACCCGCCGGGTGATCCGCCAGCCCGGCCGCGCCACCCGCTTGACCCGGGGCAGCAGCCGCAGGTCGCCCTCCTCCACCAGGGACAGCAGGTCCTCGCCGGTGTGGTCGGGGGTGGGCTGCAGGCGCGGGATGGCCAGCCGGTCGTCGCGGCCGGGCCGGTACAGCCGGTACCCGATCTCGCAGGCGTTGTCGTGCCCGGTACGGGCGACCGCGGCCCGTACCCCGCGCGCCTGGTACCCGTGCGGGTAGCAGAACGAGCGGACCGGCCGCCCCAGCTCCTGTGCCAGCCGGTGCTGGCTGTCGGCGATCTCCCGGTCCCGCTGCGCCGGGCGGAGCACGTCCAGCGGGTGGTGTACCAGCCCGTGGTTGCCGATCTCGATGCCGGCGCGCTTCACCTCGTGTACCTGCGCCCAGGTGAGCAGCGGCCCGAGCGTCTCCGCCTCCAGCCCCAGCCAGCTCGCCGACCGGCCGACGTGGCTGACCGGCAGGTACAGGGTGGCCCGGGCACCGAGTTCGGTGAGCACCGGCAGGGCGTGCCGCAGGAAGTCGAGGTACCCGTCGTCGAAGGTGACCGCGGCGACCAGGGCGCCCGGGTCCTCCTCGATCACGTCCAGCGCCTCGCTGAGCCCGACCAGTTGGTACCCGGCCTCGGCCAGCGTGCCCAACTGCTCCCGGAACAGGTCCTGCGGTACCGCGAGCGGGCGCATCGGGCCCTCCGCCACCCGGGACACGGAGTGGTACATGAGCACCGGAACCGCGTCCGGCCCCTCCAGTACCTGCGTCATACCTCGCCCCCGCAGCGCTTCCCCCGAACGTGGACCAACCCCAGTATGCCGGAGAAAACGGACATCACACTGATACTTGCGGCAAGCCGGGTACGTGCTCGGTAAAAGGTCTGGTATCAGCACTGTTTCCGGCGAGATCCGTTGACATTGCTCTCGGGCCGGCGCGATCATCGGCGCACATGGTGACCAGGGTCACTCAGACCGGCGACCCGCCGCGGCACCGAGGAGGCACCCCATGACCTCGACCACCTCCCTCCCACCCCCCGACGCGACCAGCTCCGACGAGGCCCTGCTCGCCCAGCTCGGCTACAAGCAGGAGCTGCGCCGGCGCCTGTCCGGCTTCTCCAACTTCGCCGTCTCGTTCTCCATCATCTCGATCCTGGCCGGCGCCATCACCTCGTACGGCATCGCCATGACCGCCGGCGGGCCACTGTCCATTGTGGTCGGCTGGGTGTTCGTCGGCGCCATGGTCACCCTGGTCGCCCTGGCCATGGCCGAGGTCTGCTCGGCGTACCCCACGGCGGGCGGCCTGTACTGGTGGGCCAGCCACCTGGCCCAGCGCAACAAGGCCGCGTGGGCCTGGTTCGTGGGTTGGTTCAACTTCCTCGGCGAAGTGGCGGTCACCGCCGCCATCGACTTCGGCGCGGCCATCACCACCACGGCGTTCCTCAGCCTCACCACCGGCCTGACCGTCAACAAGTGGAACACCCTGCTCGTGTTCCTCATCATCATCGCGGCGCACGGGCTGCTCAACACGTTCGGCGTGAACCTGGTCAAGCTGCTGTCCGACGTGAGCGCCTGGTGGCACCTGGTCGGCGTCGCGGTCATCTTCTTGGTGCTGGCCATCGTGCCCGACCACCACCAGTCGCTCGGACACGTCTTCTTCCAGGTGAAGAACGAGACCGGCTTCGGGTTCACCGGCGCCGCTGTGTACGCGGTGCTCATTGGTCTGTTGATGGCCCAGTACACGTACACCGGATATGACGCCAGCGCCCACGTGGCCGAGGAGACCCACGACGCCGCCCGCAGCGCGCCCCGGGGTGTCGTCTCCTCCGTGGTGGTCTCGGTGATCGCCGGCTTCTTCCTGCTCTTCGCGATCACCTGGGCCATCCAGAACTACGAGGCCGAGCGCACCACCGCGACCGGCCTGCCTCCGGCGCAGATCTTCATCGATGCGGCCGGCCGGCACCTGGGCGAGTTCCTGCTGTTCATCTGCGTGGTGGCGCAGTTCTTCTGCGGCATGGCGTCGGTCACGGCCAACTCCCGGATGAGCTACGCGTTCAGCCGGGACGGCGCGCTGCCCGGGTCGCGGATCTGGGCGAAGGTCAACCCGCGCACCGGTACCCCGACCAACTCCATCTGGCTGTGCGTGGTCTGCTCCACGGTCCTGGTGCTGCCCTCGCTGTGGAACAACACGGCGTACCTCGCGGTCACCTCGATCGCCGTGATCGGCCTGTACATCGCGTACGTGGCGCCGGTGTTCCTGCGCCTGCGCAACCCGGACTTCCAGCGCGGGCCGTGGCACCTGGGCCGGTGGAGCGGGCCGGTGGGCTGGGCCGCGATCGTCTGGGTAGTGATCATCTGCGTGCTCTTCGTGCTGCCCACGACGAGCCCGATGACCGTGGTCAACTTCAACTACACCATCGTCGCGGTCGCGGTGGTGGTGGGCGGCGCGTCGCTGTGGTGGTTCGCCAGCGCGCGCACCTGGTTCACCGGGCCCCGCCACAACGTCGAGGCCCCCGCGGCCGCCGGCGCGCCTGCGACAGAATAGGCCGGCGTGGGTGGGCGGCGGCCCGGTTCCGCCGCCCACCGACCGACCGGCCGGCGCGGGATTTGGGGGGTACGCGGCGTGGTGCAGGCATCTTCCCCGGTGACACCGGCGCCGCTCTGGCGCCCGGTACGCGGCGGGAACGCGTTCGAGATCACCGTGGCCCGGCTGGTACAGGCGATCAAGCTGGGCATGGTGGCCGAGGGCGAGCGGCTGCCCCCCGAGCGGGAACTGGCCGAGCGGCTGCAGGTCAGCCGGGTCACCCTGCGCGAGGCGATCGGCGCGCTGCGGGACGCGGGGTACCTGGAGTCGCGGCGCGGGCGCAGCGGCGGCACCTTCGTGGTCTACGGCGGCGCGCCGCAGTCCGACGGGTCCGACCCGGCCGTGGTGGCCCGGGAGATGGGCGCGCAGCTGCACGATGCGCTGGACTTCCGGCGGGTACTGGAGCCGGGCGCGGCGGCGCTGGCCGCCACCCGTACCCTCTCGGCCGGCGACCGGCAGCAGCTGGTGGCCGCGCTCGGTGCCGCCCGGGACCGGGGCAACACCCGGCGGGTCAACGACTCCCGGCTGCACCTGGCGATCGCCACCGCCAGCGGCTGCGGCTCGCTCGCCGCCGCCATCGCGGACGTGCAGCTGACCCTGGACCGGCTGCTCGCCGCGATCCCGGTGATCCCGCGCAACCTGGACCACTCCGACGCCCAGCACGACCGGATCGTGGACGCCATCCTGCACGGCGACCCGGCCGCGGCGCGTACCGCGATGGAGGAGCACTGCGACGCGACCGCCGAGTTGCTGGGCAGCCTGCTGGGTTGACGCGCTATTGGTTTGCTAGTAGACCTTATCCTTAGTGACCGGAGGGCAGAGGCATGGCGGAAGGCAGCGGCTCGTGAGGCCGCCGCTCGGGGTGGTGGCGCTGCGCGACGACGTCATCGCCGGCCGGATCGACACCGTCGTGGTCGGCATCGTGGACATGCAGGGGCGGCTTGCCGGCAAGCGGTTCCACGCCCAGCACTTCCTGGACGAGGTGCTGGAGCACGGCACCGAGGGCTGCAACTACCTGCTCGCCGTGGACGTCGACATGAACACCGTCGACGGGTACGAGATGTCCTCCTGGGAGCGCGGGTACGGCGACTTCGCCATGGTGCCCGACCTGTCCACCATGCGGCGGGTACCGTGGCAGCCGCACAGCGCCCTCGTGCTCGCCGACCTGACCTGGTTCGACGGCTCCCCGGTGACCGCCTCGCCCCGGCAGATCCTGCGCGCCCAGCTGGACCGGCTGGCCGCCCGGGACCTGACCGCGTACACCGGCACCGAGCTGGAGTTCATCATCTACCGCGACTCGTACGAGGACGCGTGGCGGCGCGGGTACCGCGACCTGCACCCGGCCAACCTCTACAACGTCGACTACTCGCTGCTGGGTACCGCCCGGGTCGAGCCGCTGCTGCGCCGCATCCGCAACGAGATGCACGGTGCCGGGCTGGTACCGGAGAGCGCCAAGGGCGAGTGCAACTACGGCCAGCAGGAGATCTCGTTCCGCTACGCCGAGGCGATGGCCTGCGCGGACCAGCACGCCATCTACAAGAACGGGACCAAGGAGATCGCCGCGCAGGAGGGCGTCGCCATCACCTTCATGGCCAAGCCCAACAGCCGCGAGGGCAACTCCTGCCACATCCACTACTCGCTGCGCTCCCGCACCGGCAACCAGCCGGTCATGTCCGACGGGCACGAACTGTCCACTGTGGGCAGGCAGGCGCTGGCCGGGCTGCTGGCCAGCATGCGCGACCTGACCCTGCTGTACGCGCCGAACATCAACTCGTACAAGCGGTACCAGCCGGGCACGTTCGCGCCGACGGCGGTGCGCTGGGGCCGGGACAACCGCACCTGCGCGCTGCGCCTGGTGGGCCACTCGCCGGTCAGCACCCGGGTGGAGAACCGGGTACCGGGCGGGGACGTGAACCCGTACCTGGCGATCGCCGGGATGACCGCGGGCGTGCTGCACGGCATCGAGCACGAGCTGGAGCTGGAGCCGGCGCTCGCCGGCAACGCGTACAACGATCCGGACGCGCCCCGGGTACCCACGACCCTGCGCGACGCCCTGGCACTCTGGGAGTCCTCGCCGATCGCCCGCGCCGCGTTCGGCGACGAGGTCGTCGCGCACTACGCCAACAACGCCCGCGTCGAGCTGGCCGCCTTCGACGCCGCCGTCACCGACTGGGAGCTCTACCGTGGCTTCGAACGCCTTTGAGGTGCGCAACCCGGCCACCGAGGACGTGGTGGCGCGGGTACCGGGTGCGTCAGTCGGGGAGACCGACGCGGCGGTCGCGGCGGCGGTCGACGCGTTCCCCGCCTGGCGGGAGCTGGCGCCGGGGGACCGGGCCGCGCTGCTGCGCCGGTTCGCGTCCACTGTGGACGAACACATCGAGGAGCTGGCCCTGCTGGAGGTGCGCAACTCCGGCCACACCATCGGCAACGCGCGCTGGGAGGCCGGCAACGTCCGCAACGTGCTGGACTACTACGCGGGCGCGCCGGAGCGGCTGTCCGGCCGGCAGATCCCGGTACCGGGCGGGCTGGACGTGACGTTCCACGAGCCGCTGGGCGTGGTCGGCATCATCGTGCCGTGGAACTTCCCGATGCCCATCGCCGGTTGGGGCTTCGCCCCGGCCCTCGCCGCCGGCAACACCGTGGTCCTCAAGCCGGCCGAGCTGACCCCGCTCACCGCGCTGCGCCTGGCCGAACTCGGACGCGACGCCGGCATGCCCGAGGGCGTCTTCACCGTCGTACCCGGCAAGGGCAGCGTGGTCGGCGAGCGCTTCGTCACCCACCCGGCGGTACGCAAGGTGTGCTTCACCGGCTCCACCGAGGTGGGCAGGCGCATCATGGCCGGCTGCGCCGAGCAGGTGAAACGGGTGACGCTGGAGCTGGGCGGGAAGAGCGCGAACATCGTGTTCGCCGACGCCGACCTTGAGCGCGCCGCCGCCACCGCACCAGGCTCCGTGTTCGACAACGCCGGCCAGGACTGCTGCGCCCGCTCCCGGATCCTGGTACAGGCCGACGTGTACGACCGGTTCCTGGAGCTGCTGGAGCCCGCGGTACGCGCGTTCCGCTGCGAGGACCCGGCGCTGGAGAGCGCGCAGATGGGCCCGCTCATCTCCGCCGGCCAGCGGTCCTCGGTCGCGTCCTATGTGGACGGAGCGGAGACCGCGTTCCGGGGCAGCGCGCCCGACGGCCCCGGCTTCTGGTACCCGCCCACCGTCCTGCTCGCCAAGTCCACAGAGGACAGGCACTGGCGGGAGGAGATCTTCGGTCCGGTGGTGTCGGTACTGCCGTTCACCGACGAGGCCGACGCGATCGCCAAGGCGAACGACACCGAGTACGGCCTGTCCGGCTCGATCTGGACCCGGGACGTGGGCCGGGCGATCCGGGTGGCCCGCGCCGTGGAGAGCGGCAACCTCAGCGTCAACTCGCACTCGTCCGTCCGGTACTGGACGCCGTTCGGCGGCGTGAAGCAGTCCGGCCTCGGGCGCGAGCTGGGCCCGGACGCCCCGCTCGCCTTCACCGAAACCAAGAACGTCTTCATCAGTACGTCGTGAGCCAGCAATTGGAGGACCAGTGTCTCGTCTGGCAGGCCGGGTCGCGGTCATCACGGGTGCCGGCAGCGGGATCGGCCTGGCCACCGCGCGCCGGTTCGCCGCCGAGGGCGCCCGGGTCGTGGTGGTGGACGTCAACCCCGACAGCGGCAAGGCGGCCGCGGAAGAGGTGGGCGGCGAGTTCGCACCCACCGACGTGACGTCCGAGGAGGCGGTACGCGAGCTGTTCGACGGGGTGGCCGCGCGGCACGGCAGCGTGGACATCGCGTTCAACAACGCGGGCATCTCGCCGCCGGACGACGACTCCATTCTGGACACCGGGCTGGCAGCCTGGGAACGGGTCCAGCGGGTCAACCTGACCAGCGTGTACCTCTGCTGCAAATACGCCATCCCGCACATGCTCCGGCAGGGCAGGGGTTCGGTCATCAACACGGCCAGCTTCGTGGCGCTGATCGGCGCGGCCACCTCGCAGATCTCGTACACCGCAAGCAAAGGCGGGGTGCTCGCGATGACCCGGGAGCTGGGCGTACAGTTCGCCCGGCAGGGCGTACGCGTCAACGCGCTGTGCCCCGGCCCGGTGAACACGCCACTGCTCACAGAGCTGTTCGCCAAGGACCCGGAGCGCGCCGCGCGCCGGCTGGTACACGTGCCGATGGGCCGGTTCGCGGAGCCGGAAGAGATCGCCGCGGCGGTCGCGTTCCTGGCGAGTGACGACTCCTCCTTCATGACCGCCAACACCTTCGTCGTCGACGGCGGCATCACCGGCGCCTACGTGACGCCGTTATGACGCGCCCCGTCATCGGTCTGACCACCTACGCCGAGCCGGCGCGTTACGGGCCCGGCGAGCTGCCGTCGGCCATGCTGCCGATGGCGTATGTGCGCGCGGTCCACGAGGCGGGTGGTACGGCCGTGCTGGTGCCGCCCGGCAGCGACGTGCTGGAGGTGCTCGACGGCGTCATCTTCACCGGCGGCGCCGATCTGGGGCCGGACCTCTACGGCGCGGCGCCGCACGAGACCACCGTCGCGCGGCCCGACCGCGACGCGGCCGAGCTGGGGC
>DATEJJ010000101.1:0-2740 GCA_035278125.1 Rugosimonospora sp. | reverse complement strand
GTGGACGATGTCTACGCCACGCCCGAGGGCAACGGTAAGGTCATCTTCGACTCGGTCCGCTGCTCCTGGATCACCAACGAGTGCGGCTCCGCATCCGGTGCGCTGGTCAACGAGTTCGACCCGACCACCAACAGCATGGCCAGCATCAGCATGCCGAACGACCCGAGCGGCGCCCCGGTCAACTTCATCAACCTGCCCAACGGCCAGGTGCTCGCCGCCGCCGGCAGCCGCAACTGGGTGTACACCCCGATCGGCTCGCCCAAGGACGCCTGGCGCCCCGGTGTCACCTCGGTCACCAGCAGCGGCAGCACCTACCACCTCAGCGGCACCCAGCTGTCCGGACTGGTCAGCCTGGGCGAGGACGACTACCAGAACCCGCAGAACTACCCCATCGTGTACCTGAAGGACGCGGCCGGTCACGTGTACTTCGCCCGTACCTTCAACTTCAGCTCGATGGGTACCAGCAAGCCGGGCGAGAGCCAGACCACCGACTTCACGCTCCCGTCCACCCTCGCGCACGGCACGTACACCCTGTACGTGGCCGCCTGCGGGGTCTCCTCGGCCGGATACAGCTTCACCTACTAGATGCCCGGCCGCCGTACCATCCTCGCCGCCGTGACCGCCGCCCTGGCCGTCACGGCGGCGCTGGGCGGCTACCTGCTGACCCACCACTCAGCGGCCCGCCCCGCCAGCCGCGCCGCGCTGGACGAGCGCACCGCGCGGGACCTGACCGAGGGGTACCGGCGCGACGCGGTGGCCCAGATGCCCGCCGCACTGCGGTACGCCGAGGCGGTACACAGCTTCGTCGCGTGCCCCGGCGCCCCCGGCCGGTACACCCTGTCCACCCGCTTCGACCTGTTCCCGGAGACGGGCTCCGCCGCACCCGCCTTCCCCGCCCTGCGCGCGTTCTGGCGGCAGCGGGGCTACCGCACCATCAACGACACGCCCGGCCAGAACCCACAACTGCTCGTGGAGAACCCGACCGACGGCTTCCGCATCGGGGTGAGCCTGCGCACCGCGCGGTACCTCCGGCTGGCCATCGCCTCACCGTGCCTGACGCCCGCCGCGCCGCCGGTACCGCCGGTGCTGCTGTCCGACCTGGCCACCGCCCGCGACGCCTACCTCCGGTACGCGGCCGGCCAACTCGCCCAGCTCGCCGGCAACGTGGGCACCCTGCGCGCGGCGGTCGCCACCGGCGACACAGCGCGGGCGAGGGCCGCGTGGCTGACCGCGCAGCTGTGCTGGGAACGGCTCGGCGCCGCGTACGGCAGCTTCGGCGACTCCGGCACCGCGATCGACGGGCTGCCGCAGGGGTTGCCGCGCGGTACCGCCGACCCCAGCTTCACCGGCCTGCACCGCATCGAGTACGGCCTGTGGCACGGCGAGCCCACCGCCAGCCTGCTGTCCACAGTGGATAGGCTGGCCGGCGACCTGGCCACGCTGCGCGCCAACCTCGTGCAGGTGGGGCCGGAGCCGGCCGACCTGCCGCTGCGCGCCCACGAGATCCTGGAGGACGCGCAGCGCGACCACATCACCAGGCACACCGACTTCGGTGGCGGTGCCGGCTACGCGGCCACGATGTCCAATGTGGACGCTACCGTCGCGCTGCTGGACATCCTGGGGTCGCTGGTGGACGCCCGCCGGCCCGGCCTGCTGCCGGTGGTCCGCGCCGGCCTGGACGCGCTGCGGCAGGCGCTGCAGGCGGCACAGACGCCCGGCGGTTGGATCTCGCCGCAGGCCGCGAGTCCCGCGCTGCGCCAACGGGTCGACGCGGCTCTGGGTGCGGTCCTGGAGAACCTGGCCGCCGTACCCGGCCTGCTCGAAATGGCCGGCTCATGACGAGAGGGTACCGGGCCCGGCTTCATCCGCCCTGATCCTCGCCCAGCTCGTCCATGACCTGTCTTACCCGACCCCTGGCCTCTGCTCCGAACACCGCCATCCCTTGCAACTGCTCGAACATCCGGGCGTACAGACGTACTTCTCGGGGCTGGGTTACCTCAAGGCTGGCCGTGGGTGTTTCTACGGCAACCAGCGAATTGTCATACATCCAGAAGCCAACCGAAGCAAAAACGGTACGAGGCACGGTCGCCGGGATAATACCAACGCTCACGCGCTGCAACGACATCGCGGCAAGCAGGCGGTCGAGCTGGCCGAGCATGGTATCGGCGGTGCCTACCTGCGCCCGGATGGCACGCTCCTCCAGTACCACCAGAAAGCGACGGTCGCCGGTATAGAGCACCCGTTGGCGCTCCATGCGCGTCGCGATGGCGGCTTCCAGATCGTTCGGCGTATCCAGGAAGTCGATGAAGTAGGACAGCATGGCAGCCGAGTAGTCAGCAGTCTGGAACAGGCCCGGGATGATGTTGTGTTCGTAGATGCGGAAGATGCGGGTGCGTTCGTACAGTGGTACCGACGAGAGCATGAGGCGTTTCATACCGGCGCGGGTCTGGCGCCGCCACTCCAGGTACATCGAGTCGATGGCCCGGATGGAGGCGATGAGATCGGGGATGTGCTCCTCGGCCCGGCACGCCCGGCACAGCGCCTTGACGTACTCCTCGGACGCGGTCTGCGCGCCGTGCTCGATCCGGCTTACCCGTGTGTAGTGGCAGCCGATGGCGGTCGCCACGGCACGACCCGTGAGGCCAGCATCCTTGCGGATTTCGCGCAACCGGATGCCGAGTGCCTCACGGGCCTGCTGTGCCGGGCTAGCCGGGTTGGTAGTCACTGTTGGGTATCGACA
>DATEJJ010000100.1:0-21940 GCA_035278125.1 Rugosimonospora sp. | reverse complement strand
CGACGCGGTGCTGGACCCGGTCGGCGGCGCGCTCGCCGAGCCGGCGCTGCGCGCCCTGCGCTGGGGCGGCCGGTTCGTCTCGGTGGGCTACGCCTCCGGCGGCATCCCCCGGATCCCGCTCAACCTGGTGCTGCTCAAGGGCGTTCAGGTGCTCGGGTTCCAGCTGCGCGACCTGGCCACGCACCGGCCGGAGGAGTACCGCCGGCACGAGGCCGAGCTGCTCGACCTGCTCGCCACGGGCCGGCTGCGGCCGCATATCGGGGCCGCGTACCCGCTGGACCAGGTGGCCGCGGCGCTGCGCCACGTGGCCGGCGGGAGTGCCGTCGGGAAGGTGCTGATCGACGTCGCTACGACACCGGGATGAGGTCGGCCGCGGTCCGGACGCGCGGCGGCTCGCCCGTGCGGAACGTCTCGGTGACCGGTACCGACTCCACGGGTACGTCCGCCGCCGCCATCGCCTGAGCCTTGAACGCACGCGCCGCCACGCTCAGCCGGTGCTGCACCGACTCACCGCCGTCGAGGTCGGCCGGCCAGCCGTTGCCCCACAGCTTGACCTCGGCGCCGTCCTCCAGCGCGTCCTTGACGATGCGCCGGACGCGCGGATCGGACGCGTACAGCTCCGCCTCCACGACGACGGCCTGCGGCCGCATGCCGCGTACCGGCGCCGCGAGCGCGGCGGTACGGGCGCCGAGGATGCGCAGGGGCCGGGCGTCGCTGTCGTGGGCCAGCAGCACGGTGGCCTCCCAGCCGGCCATCACCCGGTCGAACAGCCAGCCGCCGGTGAAGCGCACCACCTCGACGGGGCAGGACGCGAGTACCAGCAACCGGTCTCTCAGGACGAACGTGACCGTGGAGAGAAGTCCCGGGCCAGGGAGGCGGCGTACCCCTGGAACACCGCCGCCAGCGGAATCGAAGGATCGAGCAGCCATGACATCTCCATCCCGGTGATGAAGGCGAGGATCTCCCCCGCTTTGACGGGCGGATCGAGATCCGCGCGGTACCGGCCTTCCCGCTGACCCTGCCGGATGTTGTCAGCGATGAGCTCGGTCGCCGAGCGGTACCGCCCCAGCAGGCGTTCGCGCAGCGGGGCTTCGGGGTCGAGGTTCTCCACGAGGAGGATGGTGAACATGCCGACCTGCTGGGGCGCGCCGAGGAAGCGGTCGGCCACCTTGGCCACCTGCGCCGGCAGGTCGCCCATGACGTCGGCGTTCACGTCGTCGTAGGTGTCGCGGTCGTCCAGGACCGCGTGCAGCAACTGTTCTTTGGACTCGAAGTGGTGCAGCAGGCCGGCCGGGCTGATCCCGGCGCCGCGGGCGATCTGCTCCAGCGTGGTGCTGCGCCAGCCGTTGCGGGTCAGCAGCCGCTGCGCGACCGCGATGATCCGCAGCTTGCGGTCCTGCCCCTTGGCGAGGAGCGCCGCGTACGGCCGCTGATCGGACACCGGTACCTCCCCGAAACCAACCTGCTGAACGAACAGTAGGTTGGTTTCCCGCGCGTGACAAGGTTGAGACTCTTACTTGCATCTCACGAGAATGTTATTCTCAGCCGGTACCTGACGCGCGAGCCTCCGGAGCGCCGGATGATCTTCGAGTTCGACCCCGACCAGCGGCTGTGGCAGGACACCGTCCGCGAGGTCCTGGCCAAGGAGTGCCCGGCCACGCTGGTGCGCGGCGTCGTGGACAGCGGGGCCGACCCGGGCGCGCTCTGGCGGGTGTACGTCAAGCTCGGCTGGACCGAGCTGGCCGACCCGGAGCGCGCGGTCGAGCTGGCGATCGTGCTGGAGGAGCTGGGCCGGGCGGTGGACCCGACGCCGTACCTCGCCACCATGACCTGGTTCGCGCCGCTCGCCCCCGGGGTGGCCCAGCCGGGCCAGCCGGCCACCGCCGTGTACGACGGGGTGACCGCGCACCGGGACGGGGACGGCTGGGTGCTGGACGGGACCGCGCGGTACGTGCTGGACGGGGACCGGGCCGAGTGGCTGGCCGTGGCGACCACCGGCGGCGTGTTCGCGGTACCCGCGAACGCCGCGACCACCCGCCGCGCGGCCGCGTTCGACCCGGGCCTGCACCTCGCCGAGGTCACTTTCCCGGGGGTACGGGTGACCGGCGCCCACCGCACCGGGGCCGACCCGGAGCGCGCCCGGGACCTGGCGCTGACCGGGCTCGCCCTCACCACGGTCGGCGCCTGCCAGCGCATCCTCGACCTGGTCCTCGACCACGTGCGCACCCGGGTCCAGTTCGGCGCGCCGATCGGCTCGTTCCAGGCGGTCCAGCACCGGGCCGCGGACATGCACGTGGCGATCGAGCGGGCCCGCGCGCTCGGGTACTTCGCGGCGCTCGCGTACGCGGAAGGGGACCCGCGCCGGCACCTGGCCGCCGCGATGGCCAAGGCGGCCGCCGGGGAGTGCCAGTCCCGGGTCTTCGCCAGCGGCCTGCAACTGTTCGGCGGGATGGGGATGACCTGGGAGCACGATCTCCAGTTCGCGCTCAAGCGGGCCAAGGCGACCGGGCTGCTGCTCGGCGGCGCGGACCACCACCGTGAGTCCATTGTGGAGGCTTGCCGTGCGGCTCTCGTTTGACCCGGACGTCGAGGCGTTCCGGGCGGAGTTCGCCGCGTTCCTCGACGCGAACGTGCCCGCCGAGGCGGAGTGCGCGCAGCGCCCCAACTCCACGGCGCACCTGCCCGGGTGGGCCCGCGCGTGGCAGCGGCGGCAGTTCGAGGCGGGCTGGCTGCTGCCCGGCAACCCGCCCGAGTACGGCGGCCGCAACGCCACGCTGCTCCAGCAGTACGTGCACCTGGAGGAGCTGTCCCGGCGCCGGGTCCTGCAGAGCTTCAACCCGCAGGGGCTCGGTATCGTCGCCGCCTCGCTGCTGTCCTTCGGGACCGCGGAGCAGAAGCGGCGCTGGGCGGTACCGATCCTGCGCGGGGACCTCACGGCGGCGCTGGGCATGAGCGAACCCGGTGCCGGCTCCGATCTCGCCTCCCTGCGCACAAGGGCCACAGTGGACGGTGACGGCTTCGTGGTGAACGGGCAGAAGGTGTGGACCTCGGGCGCCCACGACGCCGACGTGCTGCTCACCTTCGTGCGTACCGACCCGGACGCGCCCAAGCACCGGGGCATCAGCGTGCTGCTCATCCCCACCGCCACGCCCGGCGTGACCCGCCGCCCCTTCGCCTCCGCCGTCGGCCCGGCGGACGTCGACTTCAACGAGGTCTTCTTCGCCGACGCCCGGGTACCGGCGGAGAACCTGGTCGGGCCGCTGCACCAGGGGTGGCGGGTGGCCACCGGTTCGCTCGGGCACGAGCGCACCCTGCTCTGGCTGGGCTACGTGAACCGGCTGGAGGACCTGCTCCGGGACTGGCACCCGGCGACCCCGCTGGAGCGCGACCGGTACGCCACGCTCGCCATGGACACCCAGGCACTGCGCCTGCTCGGCTCCGCCGCGCTGGCCCGCGCCGCCCGGGGCGAGCAGGACGTGGCCGGGCTGTCGGTGCTGAAGCTGCTCGGCTCGGAGGCGGTACAGGTGGCCACGGAGCGCGCGCTGGACGCCGCGGGTACCGCCGGCCTGCTCCACCCGGCGGACACGGCGCCGTACGCGCACCTGGACATGGAGGCGTACACCGCGAGCTGGTTCGAACGGTACGTGCGTACCTTCGCCGGGACCATCGCCGGTGGTACCTCGGAGATCCAGCGCACCATCATCGCCGAGCGGGTGCTCGGCCTGCCCCGCAGCTGAGGAGTCCCCGTGAACGTTCTGTACCAGGCCGCCGACCGGATCGCGACCATCACCCTCAACCGGCCGGAGGTGTTCAACGCGCAGAACGCGGAGCTGCTCGACGAGCTCGACGCGGCGTGGACCCGGGCGGTGGCGGACGACGAGGTACGGGTCATCGTGCTGCGCGCGGAGGGCAAGCACTTCTCCTCCGGCCACGATCTCAAGGACCGCAGCTGGCCGGCGCCGGAGCGGATCACCCTGGACTGGATCTACCAGGCGGAGAGCCGCCGGTACCTGGAGTACACGCTGCGCTGGCGCAACGCGCCGAAGCCGTCGATCGCGGCGGTACAGGGGCTGTGCATCGCGGGTGGGCTGATGCTGTGCTGGCCGTGCGACCTGATCGTGGCCGCCGACGACGCGCGCTTCTCCGACCCGGTGGCGATGATGGGCATCGGCGGCGTCGAGTACCACGGGCACACCTGGGAGCTGGGCGCCCGTAAGGCCAAGGAGATCCTGTTCACCGGCCGCGCGCTGAGCGCGCAGGAGGCGGAGCAGGCGGGCATGGTGAACAGGGTGGTACCCCGGGACCGGCTGGACGCGGAGACCCGCGCGCTGGCCGAGCGGATCGCCACCATGCCGCCCTTCGGCCTGCGCCAGGCGAAGCGCGCGGTCAACCAGACGCTGGACGTGCAGGGCTTCTACGCGGCGATCCAGTCGGTCTTCGACATCCACCAGACCGGCCACGGCAACGCGCTGAGCGTCAGCGGGTACCCGATCCTGGCGACCCTCGACAGCATGAAGCAGAACCTCAAGCAGTGACGAAGACGCGGCCGCCCTTCATGACGAAGGGGACCCGCTGGGTCACGGTGATGTCGGTCAGCGGGTTGTCGGGGACGGCGATGACGTCGGCGAGCAGACCCTCGGCGAGGCGGCCGCGGTCGGTGACGTCGAGCAGCTCCGCCGCGACCGTGGTCGCCGCGCGGATCGCCGACAGCGGCGTCATCCCGCGGCTGACCAGCGCGACCAGCTCCGCGGCGTTGCGGCCGTGCGGGATCGCGGGCGCGTCGGTACCCACCGCGATCTTCACGCCGGCCTCGATCGCGGCCCGGATCGACTGCCGGGCGCGCGGGAACATCTCCGCCGCCTTGGCCTGCAGCTCCGGCGCCGCCTTGGACACGTCCATGCCGTCGGCCAGGTAGGTGGTCGCCACGAGGAACGTGCCGCGCTCGACCATGAGCGCGATCGCGTCCGCGTCGAGCAGGAACCCGTGCTCGATGCAGTCGATCCCGGCCGCCACCGCGGCCCGTACCGCGTCCGCGCCGTGCGTGTGCGCCGCCACGCGCAGCCCGCGCCGGTGCGCCTCGTCCACGATCGCGCGCAGCTCCTCGTCCGAGTAGTGCTGCGCGCCGGCCACGCCGGTGTGCGACATGACGCCGCCGCTGCAGCAGACCTTGATGAGCTTCGCGCCGTGCTTGATCTGGTACCGGACGGCCTTGCGTACCTCGTCGACCCCGTTGGCGATGCCCTCCTCCACGGTCAGCTCCATGACGTGCGGGGCGAACGCGGCGAACATCGTCGGGTCGAGGTGCCCGCCGGTCGGCGTGATGGCGTGGCCGGCCGGTACCACCCGGGGACCGTCGATCCAGCCGGCGTCGATCGCCTTGCCCAGCGCGACGTCGAGCAGGTACCCGCCGGTCTTCACGAACAGCCCGAGGTTGCGTACCGTCGTGAACCCGGCCCGCAGGGTACGCCGCGCGTTGCCGACCGCGCGCAGCATGCGCAGCGGCGGGTCGTCCTGCACCGGGGAGAGCACCGGCGTCTCGCCGCGCCCGCCCATCAGCAGGTTGACCTCCATGTCCATCAGGCCGGGCAGCAGCACCAGGTCACCGAGGTCGATGACCTCGCCGTCGGGCGGGCCGCCCACGCCGGCGATGCGGTCGCCGTCCACGCGCAGCAGGCCGGGCCGGACGATCTCGCCCGCGTCGACGTCGAGCAGCCCGCCCGCCCGCAGCGTCAGCATGCTCAGACCGCGGGCTCGCGGACCAGGTTCAGGTAGGTGGCGCCGCTGTCCGGTACCCGCGGCTGCTTCCACACCTCGACCGGGAAGGACACCATGACCAGCGACTGCATCAGGTGCACCAGGGTCCGTTGCTCCTCGGACAGGTCCTCGATCGGGGTGTCGCCGCAGTACGCCATCGCGTCCTCCAGGCGGCCGAACGCGGCGTCGTAGAACGCCTGCATCTCGTCCATTGTGGAGGAAAGCCGGCGGGCGTACCGCTCCGCCTCGGTCGGCAACGCCCAGCCCAGGTACGGCCGCAGGTCGGCGAAGTCAGCGGGCAGCGGCATCGTGGTACTCCTTGACCTGGTCGGCGGTGACCTTGTGCAGGTGGCGCAGCAGGATCTCCTGGTCGTTGAGCGGGAACTCGGTCACCGCCCGGGAGGCGAGCATGGTCTGGGTGGCTTCGAGCGTGTTGGCGTCCTGCAGCGCGTACTCCTTGAAGGTGACCCCGGCCAGCTCCTGGGCCAGCCGCTGGCGGACGGTGCGCGCCGGGGCGAAGTACAGGCTCGCCTCGAAGATGTGCCGGTTCACGGCGGTGGGCCAGTAGTGGTAGGTCAGGTACCAGCCCGGCGCCCAGACCAGCAGCATGAAGTTGGGGAAGAAGTGGAACGAGTCGATCCCCCACGCCTTGTGCCGGGCCGGGTTCAGGCCGGGCGGCAGCGGGTCCAGGTCCTTGATATCCGGCCGGTCCCACGGCCCGAAAAGACCGCTGCGCAGCACCCGCTCGATCGGCTTGACCATGTTCAGGTCCTTCGGCGGCGACATGCCGCCCCACGTGGAGATCATCGAGTGCGGGCTGCGCAGGTCGTAGTGCAGCGCCTCGAACCCGGCGTTGAACAGCTTGTCGGCCTCGTCCTTGACCGCCTGCTTCTGGTGCAGCACGGGCGCGTGGTAGAACTCCGCGAACGCGTCGATGAACAGCTTCCAGTTGCTGCCCACCTCGGCCCGGTACGTGTACACCTCAGTCATCTCGTGGAACGGGTACCCGGCCACGCCCTTGGCCAGGTCGCCGAGGTAGTCCACCAGCGGCTGGGCGTGCGGGTCCAGGTTCACGAAGATGAACCCTTCCCAGATCTCGCAGCGCACCGCCTTGAGCCCGTACCGGCTCTTGTCCAGGTCGAAGAACTCGCTCTCCTGCTGCACGAAGGTCAGCTCACCGGCGAGGCTGTACCGCCACGCGTGGTACTTGCAGGTGAACTGGCGGCAGCTGCCCGCGGTCTCCTCGCCGGGGTAGTCGTTCCACACCAGCTTGTTGCCGCGGTGCCGGCACAGGTTGTGGAACGCGCGGATGTCCCCGTCCGCCCCCTTGACCAGCACCAGCGAGGTACCCGCGACCGCCAGCTCCTTGGTGAAGTAGCTGCCGGTGCGCGGCAGCCGCTCGACCCGGCCGACGTTGAGCCACGTCCGCTTGAAGATCGCATCCCGCTCGGCCTCGTAGTACGCCGGGTCGATGGAGTCGGTGTAGTCGACGGGTGCCGTGCCGAGCTCGGGGTAGTTCCCGGTCCAGCTGCCGGCCGCGGGCTTGGCGAAGTGAGCCACGTTCTACCTCTCAGTCTCTAGTTTGACGCCGAAGGTGTTGAAGGCCATGGCGAGCAGGCAGTAGGCGCCGATGGTGAAGATCAGGTCCATCCGCTGGCGCTCGTCGAGGTGCGCGCCGAGCGTGGCCCAGGTCCGGTCGGACAGGGTCGAGTCGCTGTCCAGCTCGTCCACGGCGGCCAGCACCGCCGCCTCCAGCTCCCCGCTGGCCTTGCCCCCGGCGGCGGCCTCGATCTCGGCCTCGGACAGCCCGGCCTTGCCGGCCATGCGCGCGTGGTGTGCCGCCTCGTACGCGCAGCCGCGGCGCCCGGCCACCCGCACGATGGCCAGTTCGCGCACGCGTGGCGGCAGCGTGGAGCGCATCAGCAGGTGCGTGTTGAAGGTGAGGAACGCCTCGGCCAGTTCGGGGTGGTGGACCAGGGTGGCGAGCGCGTTGCCGGCGCGGCGGGGGTTGCGCCACGGCTCGGGCAGCATGACCGCCAGGGCGGCGCGCACCCGGTCGTCCCACTGGTCCTCCGGCAGCGGGGCCAGCCGGGTCGGGCGATCCTCCACGCGTCCACCTCATTACGATCTTGAGAATTACGTTCTCAATTTTGAGTAACAGGTTTCCACACCGGCGTGCCGGCGTCAACCGCAGTGACCTGGCCTTGGCTGCCAGCCCTGCTCTGAGCAGTTGATTCTCTCCAGGCGAGAAGCTAGTTTTCTCCTGAAGGAAGCAGTTTCTCGCCACCGGCACCGCCGAAAGAGAGGTACCCGATGCGCCCCGGTGATCAGCTCGCCAGCACCGCCTGTACCACCCGGGTGGTGGTGATCCGCGCGCCCGCCGGGGACGACCCGGCGCTCACCTGTGGCGGGGCACCGATGGCGCCGGGCCCACCCGGGCGGCCCGCACCATCCACTGTGGACGTATCCGCCGGTACGCAGGTGGGCAAGCGGTACACCAACACCGACGGCACGCTCGAA
Source organism: Rugosimonospora sp. (assembly GCA_035278125.1). GTDB lineage: Bacteria > Actinomycetota > Actinomycetes > Mycobacteriales > Micromonosporaceae > DATEJJ01. Next base: position 13,666 of record DATEJJ010000100.1, on the reverse strand, counting down.
CTGCTCTGTACCGCCTCCGGCGCCGGGGAACTCTGCTGCGACGGGACCCCGATGACCCGCAAGACCGCCAAGCCGCTCCCGGCCTCCGACTGACCGCCCCGACCCGAAAGGACGCCCGCGCCATGCGCAAGGAAGACATGATCCTCATCAGCGTCGACGACCACATCATCGAGCCGCCGGACATGTTCGTGAACCACCTGCCCCGCAAGTACCACGACGACGCGCCCCGGCTGGTACACCGCGACGACGGCTCGGACGTGTGGCAGTTCCGCACCACGGTCATCCCGAACGCCGCGCTCAACGCGGTGGCGGGGCGGCCCAAGGAGGAGTACGGGATGGAGCCGCAGGGCCTGGACGAGATCCGGCCCGGCTGCTACGACGTGCACGAGCGGATCAAGGACATGAACGCGGGCGGCATCCTCGCCTCGATGAACTTCCCCTCCTTCCCCGGCTTCGCGGCACGGCTGTTCGCCACCGAGGACCCGGACTTCTCCCTCGCCCTGGTGCAGGCGTACAACGACTGGCACATCGAGGACTGGGCCGGCGCGCACCCGGGGCGCTTCATCCCCATGGCGCTGCCCGCGATCTGGGACGCCGAGCTGTGCGCCAAGGAGGTACGCCGGGTCGCCGCCAAGGGCTGCCACTCGCTGACCTTCACCGAGAACCCGGCGGTGCTCGGGTACCCGAGCTTCCACGCGGAGTACTGGAATCCACTGTGGACGGCGCTGTGCGACACGAACACAGTGATGTCTGTCCACATCGGATCGTCGGGCCGGCTGTCCATCCCGGCGGTCGACTCGCCCCCGGACGTGATGATCACCTTGCAGCCGATGAACATCGTGCAGGCCGCGGCGGACCTGCTCTGGTCGCGTCCGGTCAAGGACTACCCGGACCTGAAGATCGCCCTGTCCGAGGGCGGTACCGGCTGGATCCCGTACTTCCTGGAGCGGGTGGACCGTACCTTCGAGATGCACGCCACCTGGACGCTGCAGGACTTCGGCGGCAAGCTGCCCAGCGAGGTGTTCCGGGAGCACTTCCTCACCTGCTTCATCAGCGACCCGCTGGGGGTACGGCTGCGGCACGACATCGGCATCGACAACATCTGCTGGGAGGCGGACTACCCGCACAGCGACTCGATGTGGCCGGGTGCGCCCGAGGAGCTGCACGAGGTGCTGGAGCGCAACGAGGTGCCGGACAGCGACATCAACAAGATGACCCACGAGAACGCGATGCGCTGGTACTCCTTCGACCCGTTCGCGCACGTGCCGCGGGAGCAGGCCACCGTGGGCGCGCTGCGCGCGGCGGCCGCCGGGCACGACGTGAGCATCCAGTCGCGCAGCCACCGGGTCATCGCGCCGTCGGAGAAGCTCGAAGGGTACCGGCAGCGGGCGCGTGCCGCCACCGCCGCGGCAAACCGGTGAGCCCGTGGACTTCGCGCTGACCGAGGATCAGGAGCTGATCCGCGGGGCCGTGGCCGCCCTGATGAAGAAGTTCGACGACCGGTACTGGCTGGAGAAGGACCAGGCGCACCAGTTCCCCGTCGAGTTCTACCAGGCGATCGCCGCCGGCGGATGGTTGGGCGTGACCATCCCCGAGGCGTACGGCGGCCACGGCCGTGGCATCACCGAGGCGGCGCTGGTACTGGAGGAGGTGGCCCGCTCCGGCGGCGGGATGAACGCGGCCAGCGCCATCCACCTGTCCATCTTCGGCATGCACCCGGTGGTGGTGCACGGCTCGGCCGAGCTGAAGCAGCGGACCCTGCCCCGCGTCGCGGCCGGGGACCTGCACGTCTGCTTCGGCGTGACCGAGCCGGGCGCGGGCCTGGACACGTCGCGCATCACCACGTTCGCGCGGCGCGAAGGGGACCACTACACCGTCACCGGCCGCAAGGTGTGGATCTCGAAGGCGGTGGAGTCGGAGAAGATCCTGCTGCTGACCCGCACCACTCGGTACGAGGACGTGCGCAAGAAGACCGACGGGATGACGCTGTTCCTGACCGATCTGGACCGGGACCGCGTGGACATCCGGCCGATCCCGAAGATGGGGCGCAACGCGGTCACCTCCAACGAACTGTTCATCGACGACCTGCGGGTACCGGTCGCGGACCGGGTCGGCGCCGAGGGGCAGGGCTTCCGGTACCTGCTCGACGGGCTGAACCCCGAGCGCATGCTCATCGCCGCCGAGGCGCTCGGGATCGGCCGGGTGGCGCTGGACCGGGCGGTGCGGTACGCGGGCGAGCGGGAGGTGTTCGGCCGGCCGATCGGCATGAACCAGGGCGTGCAGTTCCCGCTCGCCGACTCGCTGGCCCGGCTGGACGCCGCCGAACTGGCCCTGCGCAAGGCGACCTGGCTCTACGACAGCGGCAAGCCGTGCGGCCGCGAGGCGAACACGGCCAAGTACCTGTGCGCCGACGCCGGGTTCACCGCGGCCGACCGCGCGCTGCAGACCCACGGCGGCATGGGGTACGCCGAGGAGTACCACGTGGCCCGCTACTTCCGCGAGGCGCGCCTGCTGCGGATCGCGCCGATCAGCCAGGAGATGGTGCTGAACTACCTCGGCTCGCACGCGCTCGGGCTGCCGAGGAGCTACTGATGCGCGCCGGGCCGCTCGCCGGGGTCACCGTGGTCGCCCTGGAGCAGGCCGTCTCCGCGCCCATGTGCAGCCGTACCCTCGGCGACCTCGGTGCCCGCGTCATCAAGGTGGAGAACCCGGCCGGCGGCGACTTCGCCCGCGACTACGACGCCGTCGTCAACGGCCTGGGCGCGCACTTCGTGTGGGCCAACCGGGGCAAGGAGTCGGTGACCCTCGACCTCAAGTCGCCGGCCGGCATGGCGGTGCTGCACCGGCTGCTGGACCGGGCCGAGGTGCTGGTGTCCAACCTCTCCCCCGGCACCACGGCGCGGCTCGGCATCGCCCCCGCCGACCTGGCCACCCGCCACCCGGGCCTGATCGCGGCGGAGATCGACGGGTACGGTCCCGGCGGGCCGCTGTCCGGCAAGCGCGCGTACGACCTGCTGATCCAGGCGGAGTCGGGGGCGTGCGCGGTGACCGGGTTCCCCGGCGCCCCGGCCAAGCCCGGCCCTCCCGTCGCCGACGTGGCCAGCGGCCTGTACACCGCACTGTCCATTGTGGCCCTGCTGTACGCCGGCCGTACCGACGCGGTCACCGTCAGCCTGTTCGACGCGATGAGCGAGCTGATGGGGTACCAGCTCAATGTCGCCGCGTACGCCGGCACCGACCAGCAGCCGATCGGGATGGGCTCCCCGGCCGTGGCGCCGTACGGCGCGTACCGGACCGCGGACGGGCAGACCGTGGTGCTCGGTACCACCAACGACCGGGAGTGGCAGCGGCTCGCGCGGGAGGTGCTGGCGCGGCCCGACCTCGCGACCGACCCGCGGCTGCGAACCAACGCGGGCCGCGTCGCGCACCGCGCCGAACTCGACCAGCACATCGGTGCCTGGTGCGCCGGGCACGACCTCGACCGGGTACAGCGCACCGCCGACGCGGCCGGTATCGGCAACGCGCGGTACAACACGCCGACCGAGGTGGTGGCGCACCCGCACCTGCGCGCCCGGGACCGGTGGCGCGAGGTCGGCTCGCCGGCCGGCCCGCTGCGGGCCCTGCTGCCGCCACCGGTCATCGCCGGGTACGAGCCGCCGATGGGAGCGGTACCCGGGCTCGGCGAGCACACCGACGCCGTGCTCGGCGAGCTGGGCTACGGTAAGGAGGAGATCGCCGCGCTGCGCGAGGCGGGAGCCATCGGAGGTGCGTATGCGTGACGCCGTCATCGTGGAGGCGGTCCGCACCGCCGTGGGCAAGCGGAACGGTGCACTGTCCACTGTGCACCCGGCCGACCTGTCCGCGGTGGTACTGAACGAGCTGGCCGCCCGGTCCGGGATCGATCCGTCCATCGTGGACGATGTGGTGTGGGGCTGCGTGTCCCAGGTCGGCGACCAGTCCAGCAACATCGGCCGGTACGCGGTGCTGGCCGCCGGCTGGCCGGAGAGCATCCCGGGCACCACGGTCAACCGGGCCTGCGGGTCGAGCCAGCAGGCGCTGGACTTCGCCGCGCAGGCGGTGCTGTCCGGCCAGCAGGACGTGGTGGTCGCGGGCGGGGTCGAGGTGATGAGCCGGGTACCGCTCGGCTCGGCGCGGGCCAGCGGCATGCCGTACGGTCCCCGGGTGCTCGACCGGTACCAGGGGTTCGCGTTCAACCAGGGCGTGTCGGCGGAGAAGATCGCGCAGAAGTGGGGCTTCCCGCGTACCCGGCTGGACGAGTACGCGGCCCGGTCGCACGAGCGGGCCGCCGCCGCGCAGGACGGTGGCGCCTTCGACGCCCAGATCGTGCCGGTCGGGGAGGCGGGGCGGGACGAGGGGATCCGGCGCGGGACCACTGTGGACACTCTGGCCGGGCTCAAGCCCGCGTTCCTGGACGGCGGGGTCATCCACGCCGGCAACTCCTCGCAGATCTCCGACGGCGCCGCGGCCCTGCTGGTGATGACCGGCGCCAAGGCCCGCGAGCTGGGCCTGACCCCGATCGTCCACTACCGGGCCGGCACGGTCGCCGGCACCGACCCGGTACTCATGCTCACCGGGCCCATCCCGGCCACCGCGCGCCTGCTGGACCGCACCGGCCTGCGCCTGGCCGACATCGGCGTGTACGAGGTGAACGAGGCGTTCGCGCCGGTACCGCTCGCGTGGCTCGCCGAGACCGGTGCCGACCCGGACCGGATGAACCCGCTGGGCGGCGCCATCGCCCTGGGCCACCCGCTCGGCGCCTCGGGGGCCGTGCTGATGACCCGCATGATCCATCACATGCGTGACCGCGGCCTCCGGTACGGGCTGCAGACCATGTGCGAGGGTGGCGGCACGGCCAACGCCACCCTCGTCGAGCTGGCCGGCTGACGGAGGCGGGCATGCGCCGGGACCTCTTCACCGCGGACCACGAGGCGTTCCGGGAGGTGGTGCGGGACTTCGTGGCCAAGGAGGTGGCGCCCCACTACGCGGACTGGGAGCACGCCGGGCGGATGCCGCGCGAGGTGTTCGCGAAGCTGGGCGCGCTCGGCGCGATGGGCATGGCGGTTCCCGCCGAGTACGGCGGCGCGGGCGTGGTCGACTACCGGTACAACGTGGTGCTCCAGGAGGAGTCGGCGCGCGCCCTGGTCACCCTCGGCACGGTACGCACCCAGCTCGACGTCATCCTGCCGTACTTCCTCGCGTACGCCGGGGCGGAGCAGCGGGCGCGGTGGTTCCCGGGCCTCGCCGCCGGGCGGCTGCTGACCGCGATCGCGATGACCGAACCGGGTACCGGCTCCGACCTCGCCGGCATCAGCACCAGCGCGGTGCGTGACGGGGACTGCTATCTCCTCAACGGTGCCAAGACCTTCATCACCGGCGGGCTGCTCGCCGACCTGGTCATCGTGGTGGCGCGCACCTCGACCGACCCGGCCGACCGGCGCGCCGGGCTCACCCTGCTCGTGGTGGAGGACGGGATGCCCGGCTTCACCCGGGGGCGGGTACTGGAGAAGATCGGCATCAAGGTGCAGGACACGGTCGAGCTGGCCTTCGACGGGGTGCGGGTACCGGTGGGCAACCGGCTCGGCGCGGAGGGCGCGGCGTTCGGGTACCTGTCGCACAACCTGCCGCAGGAGCGGCTGACGGTGGCGGTCGGCTCGGTCGCGCAGGCGCAGGCGGCCGTGCGTACCACCGTCGAGTACGTCACCCAGCGCCGCGCGTTCGGCCGGCCGATCTCGTCGTTCCAGAACACGCGGTTCGAGCTGGCCGCGATGGCCGCCGACGTGGAGGCAGCGCAGGCGATGCTCGACCGCGCGGTACAGGAGCTGGTACGCGGCGAGCTGTCCGGCGCCGACGCGGCCAAGGTGAAGCTGTTCTGCACCGAGACGCAGGGGCGCGTGGTGGACCGGTGCCTCCAGCTCTTCGGCGGGTACGGCTACGTGACCGAGTACCCGATCGCCCGGCTCTACACCGACGCCCGCGTCGCCCGCATCTACGCCGGTACCAGTGAAGTCATGAAGCTCATCATCGCCAAATCGCTGGGCCTGTGATGACCGGGACCAGCGACACGCCACCGGGGCGGTTAGCCCGTACGCAGATATCTGAAGTAACGTTCTCCATGTGGCAGCCAGGACGGAACAGGCCATGAGCATTCCGAGCGAAGAGCCGGCGTGGAAGCAGCGCGCGGTCGAGCGCTCCACCAAGGCTGCGAAGCTGCGCGCGGAACAGCGGGTGCAGCGGTTCCTCGACGCGGCGCAGGCGATCATCACCAAAAAGGGCACGACCGACTTTACGGTACAAGAGGTCGTGGATCGCTCTCGCCAGTCGCTGCGCAGCTTCTATCAGCACTTCGACGGCAAGCACGAGCTGCTGCTGGCCCTGTTCGAGGACGCGCTGCGGCGTACCGCCGACCAGATCCGCGCCGCCGCGTCGGGCCAGAAGGACCCGCTGGACCGGCTGAAGGTCGCCGTGGAGCTGCTGTTCGAACTGTGCCGGCCCGACCCGACCGCGCAGCGCCCGCTGTTCACCGACTTCGCGCCGCAGCTGCTGGTGTCCCACCCGGCCGAGACGAAGACCGCGCACGCGCCGCTGCTGCAGCTGTTCACCGAGCTGATGATGGACGCGGCGGCGGCGGGCAAGCTGCGCCCGAAGGCCAACCCGCACCGGATGGCCGCGCTGACCATGCAGACCGTCATGTTCGTGGCCCAGTCCAGCGGCGCGCCGGACGAGGTGACGGCGCACCCGATCACCGCCGCCGAGGCGTGGGAGTTCTGCGCGCACGGGTTCGCCGCCGCCACCCGCTAGTCAGAGAATGCCGTTCTCCCGAACGGAGAACGTGCCTTACACTCAAGGGTATGGCTGACCGCTGGGACGACCTGCTCGACTGTCTCGACCTGCGCGCCGACGGTGACGCCGCGTTCGTGGGGCCCAACCAGCGGCTGGACTACCACCGGGTCTTCGGCGGCCAGCTCCTCGCCCAGTTCGTCCGGGCCGCGACCCACAGCGGTGACGGCAAGGCGGTCAAGTCCCTGCACGCCCTGTTCGCCCGGGCCGGCCGGCCCGAGGAGCCCATCCGCTACGAGGTGACCCGCCACCACGAGGGCGGCACCTACGCCGCCCTGTCCATCGTGGCCCGGCAGGCGCAGGGCGTGGCCGCCACCGCCTCGGTGTCCCTGCACGCCCCCGAGGACGGTCCCGACCAGCAGGCGGTACCGGCGGTGCCGGCGGTACCCGCGGCGCAGCACCGGGTACGGCTCGACCTGCTCCCGTGGGAGAGCCGGTCCACCGCCGACCTGGACTCCCCGGCACCGGCGCCGCCCGAGTACGAGCTGTGGCTGCGGCTGCCCCCGGTCGACCCCGACCTCGCGCCCGCCCTGGCCGCGTACGCCACCGACCTGACCCTCATCGGTACCGCCCTGCGCCCGCTCGACGGCATCGGCCAGCACGACGCGGGCGACGCGTTCACCTCCGCGGTCACCTCGCACACCGTGTGGTTCCACCGCCCGCCGCGTACCGGCGGCTGGTGGCTGCTGCGCCAGCACAGCCCGATCGTGGCCCACGGCCGCTGCTTCGGGCGCGGCGACGTGCTCACCGAGGACGGCGCGCTGGTCGCCTCGTACGCCCAGGAGGCCCTGCTGCGGTTCCGGCGGGATCGCTGAGCCTAACCTGCCGGTACCTCGATGACCGCGGCGGAGCCCATGCCGCCGCCCGCGCACATGGCCGCGACGCCGACGCCGCCGCCCCGGCGGCGCAGCTCGTGGATGAGCGTGACCACCATGCGGGTACCGGTGGCCGCCACCGGGTGGCCGAGCGAGCAGCCGCTGCCGCTGACGTTGACCCGCTCCGGGTCGATGCCGAGCAGCCGGACGGTGGCCACGCACATCGCCGCGAACGCCTCGTTGATCTCGAACAGGTCCACGTCCCCGAGCGACATGCCCGCCCGCGCCAGCGCCTTCGGGATCGCCTGCACCGGCGCCAGCCCGGTCTCGGCCGGGTCGACGCCGACCGAGGCCCAGGCCCGGACGGTGGCGAGCGCAGGCATCCCCATCCCCAGCGCAGCGCTCGCCACCGCCAGCACCGCGGCGCCGTCGTTGGCGCCGCAGGCATTGCCCGCCGTGATACTGAACCCCTCGATCTCCGGGTGCAGCGGCTTCAGCGCGGCGAGTTTCTCCAGGGACGTGTCGCGGCGCGGGTGCTCGTCCACGGCGAACCGCCCGTGCGGCGTGTCGATCGGCAGCAGCTCCGCGTCGAAGCGACCTTCGTCGATGGCGCGGACCGCGTTGCGGTGCGAGCGCAGCGCCCAGGCGTCCATCTCGGCGCGCGTCACGCCCGCCTTCACGGCCGCGTTCCAGCCCACCGTGATGGACATGTCCAGGTTGGGCGCGTCCGGCCGGTCCGGGTGGGTGGGCGAGACCCACGGGTCGACCCACTCGCCGCCGACCCGGAACCGGGACTTCGGCGCGGTCGACGCCGAGTTGACGCCGCCGGCCAGGACCAGCTCGTCCATGCCGGCGCGCACGCTGGCCGCGGCGGCCACCACCGCGGACAGGCCCGCCGCGCAGTGCCGGTTCTGCGCCAGCCCGGGCACGTGCGGCAGGCCCGCGGTCAGCGCGGCGTGCCGGGCGATCACGCCGCCGCCGTACATGCCCTCGGCCAGGATCACGTCGTCGATCCGGCCCGCGTCCAGCCCGGCCGCGGCCGCCGCGACCACGTGGTGCGCCAGGTCGAACGCGGTGGTATCGCGCAGCGTGCCCTTGACGGCGGTACCGATGGGGGTACGCAGGGCGGATACGACGACTGCTTCAGGCATGGGTGGACTCCAACTCGGCCAGGAGGGTACGGCGCAGCAGCTTGCCGGTCTCAGTCTTGGGTAGCTCGGCCCGGAACAGCACGGCGTCCGGGGTCTTCGCGGAGCGCAGCCGCTCCCGCACGAACTGCTGGATCTCGGCCGGCTCGCCGGTACCGACCACGACGGCGACCACCCGCTGCCCCCACTCCGGGTCGGGTACGCCCACCACGGCGGCGTCCACGATGCCCGGGTGGGTCAGCAGCACGTCCTCGATCTCGGCGGGCGCGATGTTCTCCCCGCCCCGGATGATGGTGTCGTCCGCGCGCCCCTCGATGTACAGGTACCCGTCCGCGTCGAGCCGGCCCAGGTCCCGGGTCGCGAACCAGCCCTCCTCGTCGAGTGCGCTGCGCCCGCCGTACTCGCCGGAGATCTGCTCGCCCCGTACGTACACCGCGCCGGCGTCGCGGATCTGGATCTCGACGCCGGGCAGTGGCCGGCCCACCGAGCCGAGCCGCTCCCGTACCGCCGGGTCGGTGGACGCCTGCGCCACCCGGTGGTCGTCCGGCCCGAGGACCGCGATGGTGGACGCGGTCTCGGTCAGCCCGTAGGCGTTGACGAAGCCCACCTCGGGGAAGACCGCCAGGGCCCGCTCCAGCACGGGTCGCGGGGTACGGGCGCCGCCGTAGGCGAGGTGGCGCAGGGTGGGCGTACCGGCGTCGGTGCCGGGTACCGCGGCGACGATACGGGCCAGCATGGTCGGTACCACCATCGCGTGCGTGATCCGCTCCCGGCGTACCGCCGCCAGCCAGCCGGGCGCGTCGAAGCTGTCCAGGTAGACCACCCGGCGCCCGGTGTACAGGTTGGACAGCAGGTTGGTCAGGCCGGCGATGTGGTACGGCGGCACCGCCACCAGGGCCGCGTCCCCGGCGTCGGCCGAGCCGAACTCCAGCGTGTTCCACAGGTACGCGAGCAGGTGCCGGTGGCGCAGCAGGGCGGCCTTGGGCTCGGCCGTGGTACCGCTCGTGTAGATGACCGCGGCCACGGCGTCGCCGTCCCAGGGCGGCTCCCCCGAATCGTCCACTGTGGACTCAAGCAGCCCGTCGAGGTCGGCGGGGCGCAGCACCAGCGCGGCCGGGTGGCGGGCCAGGATCGCGTCGAGCTGCGCCCCGCCCAGCCGGTAGTTGACCGGCACGAAGGGCACGCCGGCCAGCGCCGCGCCGAACACGGCGACCGGGTACCCGAGGTGGTTGGCGCCCAGGTAGACCACGCCCGGGTACCGGCGGAACCGCGCCGCCGCGGCCCGGGCGAGAGCGAGCAGCCCGGCGGCGGTCAGCGACCGGTTGCCGGCCGTGGCGACCGGCCGGTCACCGGCGGACGCCGCCATCTCCAGGATCATGACGATGTTCATGAGAATGCTATTCTCTCAACACGAGAGCGAGGATTGCAAGGGAGGAAGGTGCCGGTGGAGATCAGGGGTAGTGCCGCGGTCGTGGTCGGGGGCGCGGGCGGGCTGGGCGAGGCAACGGTCCGGCGGCTGCACGCCGCGGGCGCGCGGGTGGTGGTCGCCGACCTCGCCGACGAGAAGGGCAAGGCGCTGGAGAGCGAGCTGGGCGTACGTTATGTGCGCACCGACGCCACCGACGAGGGCGACGTGCAGGCGGCGCTGGCCGAGGCGGTGGCCATGGCCCCGCTGCGGATCTCGGTGGACGCGCACGGCGGCCCGGCCAGCGGCGGCCGCCTGGTCGGCAAGGATGGCGCGCCGCTCGCGCTCGACGGCTTCCGGAGCACGATCGAGGTGTACCTGACGGGCGTGTTCAACGTGCTGCGGCTGGCCGCGGCCGCCATCGCCCGGTCGGAGCCCACCGAGACCGGCCGCGGGGTCCTGGTCAACACCGCGTCGATCGCCGCGTACGAGGGGCAGATCGGCCAGCTCCCGTACGCCGCGGCCAAGGGCGGCGTGGTGAGCATGACGCTGGTGGCCGCCCGCGACCTGTCCCCGCTCGGCATCCGGGTGGTCACCATCGCCCCGGGCACCTTCCTGACCCCCGCGTACGGCAAGGCCGGCGACCAACTTGAGGCGTACTGGGGACCGCAGGTGCCGCACCCCCGGCGGATGGGGCGCTCCCCCGAGTACGCGGCCCTGGTGCAGCACGTCTGCGAGAACGACTACCTCAACGGCGAGGTCATCCGGCTGGACGGCGCCCTGCGCTTCTCGCCGAAGTAGCCGGCTCTGTCGGCGGCCCTGCGTGCCCGGGGCCGCCGTACTGCTCCTTGAGCACCCGGCGCAGCACCTTCCCCGACGGCAGCCGCGGGATCTCGGGTACCAGCACCACCCGGCGCGGTCGCTTGTACGAGGCCAGCCGCTCCCCCACGAGCGCGATCAGCTCGGCCGGCTCGACCGGCCTGGCGACCGCCACCGCCGCGACAACGGCCTCCCCGTCCGTGGCGTCGGGTACCCCGAACACCGCGCAGTCCGCCACTGCCGGGTGGCCGTGCAGTACCGCCTCGACCTCGGCCGGCGCCACCTGGAAACCGCGTACCTTGATCATCTCCTTGGACCGGTCGGTGATCCGCAGCCAGCCGTCCGCGTCCACGTTGCCGACATCGCCGGTGCGGTACCACCCGCCCGCGAACGCCTCCGCCGTCGCCTCGGCCGGCAGGTACCCCGCCATCAGCGAGCCGGCCCGGGCCTGGATCTCGCCGGTCTCCCCCGGCTTGACCGGCTCGCCGGTGTCCAATGACACCACCCGCACCTCCACCCCGGGTACCGCCCGCCCGGCGCTGTCCAGCCGCGCGCCGTCCAGCGGGTTGCACGCGATCACCGGCAGCTCGCTGGCGCCGTACGCCGGTACCCAGCCCACCCCGGTACGCCGGGTGACCGTCTCGGCGACGCTCGCCGTCACCGGCGTGGCGCCCCACATGATGAAGCGCAGCGAGGACAGGTCGTAGGACTCCAGCTCCGGGTGGGAGGCGATGGCCAGCGCGATCGGCGCGACCGCCATCTCCACGGTGATCCGGTCCGCCTCGATGGTGCGCAGCAGGGTGTCCAGGTTGAAGCGGCGGTGCAGCCGGACCCAGGCACCCGTTTCCAGCGCGGTGAAGATGTTGAGCAGGCCGAGGATGTGCGAGGGCGGGGTGGCGATCTGGATCCGGTCCGCCGCCGTCAACCGCAGCGCGTCCCGCCAGTGCCGTACCGCCGCGCCGAACGACGCGCGGGTGTGCCGGACCGCCTTGGGCAGGCCGGTGGTACCCGAGCTGAACACCAGCACCAGGTCCGCGCCCGGGTCGGGTGCCGGGAACTCCGCACCGGCCAGGGTGAACGGCTCGTCCAGGTGCGCCATCGGCATCAGCTCACCGAGTACCGGATGGTCGCCGACGGCGTACCCGGGTGCGGTGATGGCCAGCGCGTGCTCCACTTCGGCCCGCTTCCAGGCCGGGCTGAGCAGTACCACCGCCGCGCCCAGCCGCCAGATCGCCTGTACCGCCACCACCAGCTCGGGGCGGTTGGAGGACATGAGCGCGACCCGGTCCCCGGCCCGTACCCCGCGCCGGGACAGCGCGGTGGCCAGCCCGGCCGTGAGCGTCTCCAGCCGCGCGCCGGTGAACTCCTGGTCCTCGAAGGCGAGGACGGTTCGCTGCGTCATGCGAGAATAGTATTCTCTTCAGAACAGAACCTGAATACCAGGAGGATGCGGCCGATGGCGAGCCCCACGCCCTTCCAGCGCGCGACGGTGACCCGGGTGGTCCGGGAGAACGCCGACGTCCGCACCTTCGTGCTGGCCCCGCATGCCGGCCCGTTCAGCTACCGGGCGGGGCAGTTCTGCACGTTCCGGGTACAGGTGGACGGGAAGGACCTGCTGCGGTCGTACTCCATGTCCAGCGCGCCGGAGACCGACACCGAGCTGATGACGACGGTCAAGCGCGTACCGGGCGGGGCGGTGTCCAACTGGCTGATCGACAACCTGGCCGCCGGCGACGAGGTGGAGCTGACCCGGCCGCGGGGCGTGTTCTGCCTGCGCGAGGCGGGCACGCCGCTGCTCGGGTTCAGCGGGGGCAGCGGGATCACCCCGATCCTGTCGCTGGCCAAGAGCACGCTGGCCGGCACCGACCGGCGGGTCCGGCTGCTGTGCGCCGACCGCGACCGGGAGTCGACGTTCTTCGAGCAGGTGCTGTCCGGGCTCGCCGCGCGGTACCCGGACCGGCTGGCCGTGGTCCGCCACTTCGACGACGCACGCGGGTTCCTCGACGCCGCGGCCATCCGCGCATTCGTCGGGCCGGACGGGGACGGCGACGCGTACGTGTGCGGGCCGGAGCCGTTCATGGCGCTGGTGGAGTCGGCGCTGCCCGGGCCGGGCCGGGTGTTCAGCGAGCGGTTCGGCGGTGGCGGTACGCCGCTCCCGCCCCGACCGTCCCCTGTGGACACCGGTGGGACGGTCACCATCGTGCTCGGCGGCAAGCGGATCGCGGTGCCCCGGCGGGAGAACGAGACGCTGCTGGAGAGTGCCCGGCGCGGCGGGCTGGCCCCGCCGTTCTCCTGTGAGGCGGGCAACTGCGCCACCTGCATCGCCAAGCTGACCGCGGGCGAGGTGAAGATGCGCAACAACGACGTGCTGACCGTGGACGAGATCGCCGACGGGTACGTGCTGACCTGCCAGAGCGTACCGGTGACCCCGTCGGTGGCGGTGCGCTACGAGTGAGGCAGCGGCGGTGGCGGCGCGTACCCGGGGGTGTACCCGGCCACCTTGACGGGGCTGCCGACGAGCCGGTAGCCACCGGCCGTGACCACCATCTCCGGCGTGGCGTCCAGTGCTTCGGGCAGCGTGCGTACCGCGGCCGCGGGTACCCCCAGCGGGCGCAGCCGGG
>DATEJJ010000099.1:0-7350 GCA_035278125.1 Rugosimonospora sp. | reverse complement strand
GTGTACCCCTGCGGTGTCCAGTACACCGGATAGCAGGACGACGTGTTCGCCGATGGGGTGGTGGTCACCGGCGCGGTGCACGGGTTGGGCTGGCCGTAGCTGACCGCGGTGACCGCCCCGGTTTCGCTGGTGACGGTGGCGATCCGGTACCGATACAGCGGCGGCAGTCCGTCGGTGACCGTGTCCACCCGGTTGGCCAGGGCGATCGGGGTAAACGTCAGGTCCGGCAGAGTGATCGCCGAACTGGCGGGAGCCGCGGTGGTGTCGGATCCGGTGTGCCCGATGGATGCCAGCCACAGCGTGGGCGAGGTGCCATTGGTCGGCGTGGGCAGGGTCTGGGACAGCGTGTACGTGTCGACCGTCGCGTACTTCGCCGCCGAACTGGAGTACTGCTGCGTGCTGATGGACGCCAACCGCACCGTGGAGAAGAACGACGGGCTGTACGACGAACAGGTCGCGCCGGACGCGCACACCAGGTCGTACGGAACATCCGGCCAGTTCGCGCTGGTGGTGGCGTTCAGCGGGTCGCAGGTGCCGGAGACGCAGCGGTCGGCCGTGGCGAAGACCACCCTGTCCGGCACCGTGCCGAACGCGTTGCCGTCGGTGAAGCCGTAGTCGATGTGATCCAGGTGTGAGTCGCGCACGTACGACGTGTTCTTCGCGCCGTTGTCCTGGCCGTAGAAGTTGGTGTCCTCCTTGTAGTAGTACGCCATGGCGTTGCCGTGGACGTCCTTGACGTAGTCCAGGTTCCACCGGTACGCCATGGTGCACACCGACGAGGTGAACCCGGCCGAGTTGTAGCAGGGGTCGCCGCTGTGCGCCGAGTACACCGGCTGCGAGTCCACCGAGTTGGTGGTCGCCTTCCCCGACGACCAGCCGGGGATCTGGTTACGGCCGAACATGTACACCGTGCCAGTGCGGTCGATGACCGTCCAGTAGTCCGTGTTGTACGTACCCGTGCCGTTGTTCGAACCGGTCACATGGTTAACCACTTCACCGTCGTCCTGCTGCGGCTTCCACACCGACCTGCCCGAATCCCACACCAGCGACGTGGTGCTGCCATCAAGAGACAAGGTGAGGACCGGACCGTCGTAACACATGTCCCCCGTCGACGTCGGGGACGCGGAGCCCTCAGGACTGTCCGCGCACGACACGAACGACTGCTCAACAAACGACTGCGACGAAGTCCAACCATCACCAACCCAGGACGACTGCGCATACGTCGTGGCCGTCTGACCATCCAAACTGGACGAGTCATAAGACAAAGCCACCTTCGGCACCAGACTCGACGCGGCCGGCGGCACCGTGACCGGATAGCTGTACGCAAACGAACCCCCGCTACCACCCGCGGTCCACGAACCGGATGGCTTGAGCGACGTCGCCGCGTACGAACCAGCCGCACCACCCTCCTGACCCGGATCAGTGGTCGCCGCCAACACCATAGCGGCAGCGGAGGCGGTCACCTGCACGGACGCCGACAAGGTCTGCGCGGCCGGATCATTTACGGACGCCACCGGAGTCTGCCGCCGGCAGGCCGCTACCTGCGGCGTGGTCAACGCGCACCCGGGCACCTGGACCAGACGCAGCCGGGAACCGTAGTTCCCGCCATACGCCTGCGCGAATCCGGTGTAGTCGAGGCCGACGCGTACCGGGCCGGTCGCGGTCGCGCCGGACACCGTGAACAGCACACCGGTGACACCCGCCCGGGTCGCGCTGCCGTGATCGAACATCTGCAGGTCCAGGTGCGCCTGCCCGGCGGAGGCAGCACCGGGCTTCACCGCCATCGCCTGCGCCCACAGCGGGATCCCGGTAGCGCCGACCTGCGCGCCGTCGTGCCTGGTTCCGGCCGGCGCGGGCAGCAGGATCCGCGCGTGCGCGGCACCCGGCCACGTCGTCGCGGACGGCCGGTACTGTTGCGCATGCTCCATCGGCCGGGCTAGATGCGGCACCACCGCGGACACATGTCCGGTACGGCCGCCCGATGCTGGCACGACGGCTGCCCCCGTGGGTGCCGCCACCTTCCCGGGCGTCGGTGGTGGCGCGGCCGTGGCCGGTACTCCTTGCAGGAGCGCGGCGCAAAGCATCACCGCCGACGCGCTCGCACCGTATCGCAGGAAAGCCGGTCCCCGTTGCGTTTCCATCGGGCTCTCCAGAATCGTCAGCCGACAATGCTCCACCAAAAGGGGGCGGGTCGTATCGACGGACACCGCCGAACGCAGCCTCGCAAATCCGGTCGGTTACCGGTTGCCCCGATCCGGGCACGAGCACATAACGATTACTACGGCTTCTAGTAACAAAGTATTCGACTATAGGAATTTGCGGACACCTGGCGGGGTGTGTGGGACCACGCCACCCTCGCGTGGCCTGGTTGACTGTGTTCGGTCCATCGGCGCACGCCACGGAGGGTTGGGCTTTCCCCATGCATCTGCTTGCAAACAAACGGATCCGGCCGAATATTGCGGTCACAGTCGTCGCCGGCCTCATCTTGTCCGCAATGACCGGTGTCGGTTTCTCCGCACCGGCCGGTGCGACCCCGGCGCCCCGGAAGGCAGCGACGCCAGGCGTCCCGGGTACCGAACAACAGGCCCTGGCCCAGGCCAAAGCAACAGGCGCACCGGTGGTCGTGAACGCTGCGACAACGGCAACCGACACCCTGGTCGCTAACCCGGACGGGACGCTCACGCTGACCCGGAGCCTGGCGCCGGTGCGGAAGATGGTTGACCACAGCTGGACTCCGCTGGACGCCACATTGCAGGCCAATCCGGACGGCACGGTCTCACCCAAGGTCGCCACCGGCTCGCTGACCCTGTCCGGTGGAGGAACCGGGCCGATGGCCACGATGCGCGCGGTGAACCGTTCGCTGGCGGTGTCGCTGCCCTTCACGCTGCCCACTCCGACCCTGTCCGGCGCCACCGCGACGTTCCCCGCAGTGCTGCCCGGCGTGGATCTGCAGATCACCGCAGACCGCTATGGTGGCTTCTCCGACGTCCTCGTGGTGCGTGATGCGGCCGCGGCGGCGAACCCGGCGGTGCAGTCGCTGACGATGACCGTCCACACCACCGGGCTGAGCATCGTCGCGGACGCGGCCGGCAACCTGTCCGCCCGGGACCCAGGCGGACTCACCGTGTTCTCCGCGCCGACCCCGCACATGTGGGACTCGGCGGCACCCAGCGGCCCGGTCACCACCGTCACCGACCCCGCCACCGGGCAGCAGGTGGACACCGCGACGAGCATGCCGGTCCAGTCCGGCCCAGCCGGCCCGGGAGAGGCGGCACACCGCGCGGACATCAGTGTCGCGACAAGCGGCACCACCCTCACCCTGACCCCCTCGGCCAGCGTGCTGTCCGGCCCGAATGTGACCTGGCCGGTGTATCTGGACCCCGGCTGGAGCAACGGCAAGAGCGGCTGGGCCAGCGTGTCGGAGTACTATCCGTCCACCAACTACTGGGACAAGACGCCCGACCCAGAAGGTGAGATGCAGGTCGGCAACTCGGGCAGCATGTGGTCGCACACCCTGGTCAACTTCCTGGTGTCGAGCCTGTCCGGGGCCACCATCCAGTCGGCGCAGCTCAACCTCACCGAGGTGTGGTCCTACTCGTGTACCGCGTCCACCGTCGACGTGTACGCCCCGTCCACCACGCTCAGTTCGTCCAACGCGACCTGGAACTCCTGGGCCGGGATCAGCCTGGGCAGTGTCGCCGCGTCCGCGAACGTGGCGCACGGATACTCCTCGTCCTGCCCCAGCGCGGGTGTCGGGTTCAACGTGAGATCCGCTGTACAGAACGCGGCCAGCGCCGGCCGGGGCACGCAGACCTTCGTGCTGACCGGGGTCAACGAGTCCAGCGACCACAACAGCTGGAAGGAGTTCGACCCGGCCAGCGCGAATCTGTCCGTTACCTACGACCACGCGCCGCAAACACCCACCGGGCTGAGCACCTCACCCATGACCGCGTGCAACGGCAACCCCACACCCACCACCGTCGGGGACGCCAACGTCACCCTTTACACCCCCGTGTACGACCAGGACGGCGGAAACCTGACCACCACCGTCCAGCTACGGGTCGGCTCCACCACCGGCACCGTCGTGGACAACACGACGCTCACCTACCCGTCCGGGTCCTCCGCCGTACGGGTGGTGCCCGAGGCCACCTTGCGCACCGCATCCGGCGGATCTTCGGCCGTGATCACCCAGTTCTACTGGCAGGCCCAGGTCAGCGACGGCACCCTCAGCAGCGGCTGGTCAACGTTCTGCACCTTCAAATTCGATCCCAACCGTCCGGGCCAGCCCGACGTGCCACCACCGGCGTCGGCGACCATGGGGCAGCCGGTCAGCATCACCGTCACCAAACCCGCCAGCGGCGACACCCCCGTCAGCTACCTGTACCAGTTGAACGCCGCCGCGGTCGCCAGCATCGCCGCGGACGCCAACGGCAACGCCACCATCACCGTGACCCCTAACCGGTTCACCAACGTGCTCACCGTCAACAGCGTCTCAGCGGGCGGCAACCTCAGCCTCGACGCCGGCCGGGCCGTCTTCATCGCCACCCCACCCGCGACACCCCAGGCCGACGGAGACCTGACCGGCGACAACATTCCCGACCTGCTCACCACCGGTACCTCCGCGGGCATCCCGGCCGGACTGTGGTTGGCGCAGGGGCAGGCCAGCGCCGGACACACCACCGGAACCGGGCAACTGGTCCCCGCCGTCTCCGACATCGGCGCCAACGGCAACGGCACCACCGGCAGCCACGGCAACGCCGACTTCACCGGCGCACAGGCCATCACCGGACACTTCAGTAGCAACAGCAACGGCAACCTCCAAGACATTCTCGCCTACAACCCGAGCACCGGCACCGGAGCCATCCTCGCCGGCAACGGCGACGGATCGGTACTCACCCCGTCCGCCAGCAACAGCTGGGAGATCACCACCGGCACATTCAGCGACGCCAACTACGCTGACGGCAGCTACGGTCCGGGCGACAACCCGCGACAGATCGTCAACGCCGGGAACGCCGCCGGCACCGGCAGTTACCCCGACCTGATCGGGATCAACGGGGACGACACTAACGGCTACTACCTCGCCTACTACGACAACCTCGGCGGCGTGGACGAGTACATCCCCGACGTGCTAGCGGCCAACACCCCGGACGGGAGCAGCTGGAAGGACTGGACGCTCGCCAGTGTGCAGGTCAACGGCCAGACCGACCTGTTCCTCTGGCGCAAGGCCACCGGCGCGCTCTACCTGTGGACCAATCTCACCAACCACTCGCCAGGCGGCGGGGACCTCACGTACACGCCAAGCACGCTCTACGCGAGTGGCTGGAACACCAACGCCACCCTCAGCCTGCAGGCCGCGGACATCAACGGCGACGGCACCCCAGACCTCTACGCCGTCGCCCCAGGCGGTGTCGTCATCATCTACCTGATGTCGCTCGTGTCCTCGCCACCGGCCACCGCACAGACGTCACAGACCCTGGTCACCTCCAACCACACCTGGCTGCTCAACGACGCCGCCAGCGGTACGGTCAGCGCCGCCGACGCCACCGGCTCCCTGCCTGCCACCGGCACCAGCGGTGCCAGCTGGAACACCGGCGACGTCTTCAGCCCCGACGTCGAATTCGACGGCTCCACCGGCGCCGTCGCCACCAACACCGCCGCGGTACACACCAACGCCGACTTCACCGTCTCCGCATGGGTCAAACCCAACACCTCCGGGGGCACCGTGCTGTCCCAGGACGGGCCGCACAACGCCGGTTTCGTGCTATACCCCGACACCACCACCGGACAATGGACCTTCGGCATGACCACCTCCGACTCCAACACCGCCTACCAGTACGCCCGCAACCAAGCCGGACCGGTCACGCTCGGCGTATGGGCGCACGTCACCGCCACGTACAAGGCATCAAGCGGAACCATGGCCCTCTACGTGGATGGCAACCCCGCCGGCACATACACGCACACCAGCCCCTGGGACGCCACCGGCAAGCTGCAGATCGGCACCCACCGCGCCAACGACGCCTACACCGGATACTTCAACGGCCAGATCGCCGACGTGCAGACCTGGAACCAGACGCTAACCCCGGCCCAAGTGGCGGACCTGTCCGGCACCCCCGGCTACATCATGTTCCAAACCGACAACACCAGCTACACCACCGGCGCCAACTGGACCAGCCGCTGCGGCAAGATGAACTTCAACGCCGGCCAGCTGTCCATCACGATGACCTGCGCCAAAGCGGGCACCGTCAGCTTCGGCGCCACCGGACACTCCACTGCCATCCTCACCTTGCAGGGCGACGGGAACCTCGTCATCTACCCAACTCCCACACACGCCAACGCGCTGTGGTCCTCGTCCAGCTACGGCTACCCGGGTGACACGATGTTCTTCCAGAACGACGGCAACCTCGTCATCTACGACACCGACGGCTCTGTCATCTGGGCCAGCGGCACCTGGAACTACCTCAACGGCTCCGCCCTGTACGCCCACGCCGACAACCAATACGTCTGCGCCGACAACACCGGCGCCAATCCCCTGATCGCCAACCGGGCCAGCGCCGGAGTATGGGAAACCTTCGACGTCATCAACCTCGGCAACGGCAACATCGCCCTACGCTCCCACGCCAACGGCCTGTTCGTCACCGCGGAAAACGCCGGCGCCAAACCCCTGATCGCCAACCGCACCGCAGTCGGCCTCTGGGAAACCTTCCAACTCATCCACAACACCGACGGCAGCATCAGCCTCAAATCCGCCATCAACGGCGACTACGTCACCGCCGACAACGCCGGCGCCAACCCACTCATCGCCAACCGCACCGCCATCGGCCCCTGGGAAGAATTCGACCTCCTCGGCGGACAACCCTGATCCACCACGCAATCCCCGGCTTCGACCATCACCCGTGATCCGCCGCGGCGCATCGTCAACCCAAAGGGTCTGCAACAACCCGGACGTGGCCGGGCCCATGCCAACAACCCAGTACGTCTGCGCCGACAACGCCGGCGTCAATCCCCTGATCGCCAACCGCACGGCCATCGGCACCTGACAGAATTCGACCTGTTCGGCGACTGACCCCACGCCCCGCAAGACGAACCGCCCGCGCAGGCACACGGGCCGAGAGGACCAGCCACACCCCATCCTCCCGGCCCCACGCGCTACGGGCACCAACGACAGACCGGTTCGCCAACTGCGCAGCGCCACCCACGACCCGGTGACCGGTCCGCGGCAAGAACCGACGGGCCTACATCCAGGTCAAACCGCCGCAGACCAGCCGACCACGGGCACCAGCACCCCCAGGCCGGTCAGCACACGTCACCGGGTCGCCTCGACCTCCACCACCGCCGGTGCGGGCCCGCCGG
>DATEJJ010000098.1:0-2003 GCA_035278125.1 Rugosimonospora sp. | reverse complement strand
CGGGGCCCGCCGGGTCCGCCGGCCCTGGGCGCGTGGCCGGGACCGGGACCGGGACGCACGGCGGTGCCGACACCTCCGCGCTCCGTGTCGCGGGACCGGCCGGATTCGTGGCTCTCGCCGAAATCCGCCTCAGGACGGCGGAAGCCTTGCGTGTCCCAGCCCGGGGAGTCGTAGCCCAGGTCGTAGTCGATATCCCCCGCGATGCCCCGATAGCCCCCGTCGTCGACCGGGCGGCCGGGCCCCGCCGTGCCTGCGTCGCGATACCGAACGTCAAAGTCATCAGCTTTGCTGCTCACGCGTCCTCGCTGGTGGCTCGTAGGCCGCGGCTGGTGGGATTGCGACCTCTACTCGAAAGGCGGGCACACCGATCCCGGGAGCCCGCCGAACACAAACGCTACCTCCTGGAGACCATGCTTCACTGGCTGTCAGTGTTACCGGTTGGTTACCGGTTGGGTTCACCGACTGGTCCGCGCACGCCGCCTCCGGCGTACGGCTGGCTCGCCAGTGCCGAGAACGTAAGAGGTAGCGAGGTGGTTCCACCCGCAACTCTGGCAGACCTCGACCACATAGACCCGGAATTCGCCGTATTCGGCCGCCATTTCCGCTAGTTCCCGGGCCTGCTTGACCCGCCCCTCGTACTGACCGAGCTCGTCACCGTAGACGTACGTCACGTGGGTGAGCTTGGCTTTCCGGCAGATCGGGCAGCGATCCCCGGTCGGCTCACCGTGGAATTTCGCGGCCCGCAGCAGATACGGATGAGCGTCGCAGACGTCCGCGACGGTCGTGTGCCCTGAGCGCACGGACGCGAGCGTGGCCCGGCGGGCCAGCCCGTAGTCCACCACGGATCGCCTTGACGTCATGTTCGCCAGCGTACGTCGGAACCCGGCGTGAGCCGAGCCCGGATTTGCGGGTGCTGGCCGGTACGTGCGGTTGGACCAGCGGAAACAGGCAACCGCTTGCTCCCGTACTTGCGCGGGAGCCAACCGGCGCATACGATCCAGATGTATCGGTTCGATACATCGCAGCGATCTAACGGTTTGATCTAACAGTTCGATCTAACGGGCCGAAGTATCGTAGCGAGGTATCGTACCGGCACGTACCGGGATACCACCAGCTTCTGGGGGAAGCGTGGGACGCAACCGCTCCGGCGTACTCGAGCTAGCCGTGCTCGGGCTACTGAACGGAACGCCGATGCACGGCTATGAACTGCGCAAACGCCTGTACACCGTGCTAGGCGCGTTCCGTGCGCTTTCCTACGGGTCGCTGTATCCCTGCCTGCACGAGCTCCAGGCCGCCGGGCTGATCACGGAGGACGAGCCCGAGCCGCCGGCACCCGCCGGGGCGGCGCGGGCCCGGGCGGGCCGCCGGTCGCTAAAGGTGTACCGGCTGACCGCTGACGGCAAGGAGAGGCTGGCCGACCTCCTCGGCGAGGGCGGTCCCGCGGCGTGGGAGGACGACGGGTTCGGTGTTCACTTCGCGTTTTTCGGGCAGACCAGGGCCGACGTTAGGCTCCGGATCCTCGAGGGCCGCCGCAGCAGGCTCGAGGAACGGACTGAGGCCATCCGGGCGGCGTTCTCGCGCACCATGGGGCGCGTGGACAGCTACACCCTGGAACTGCACCGGCATGGCCTGGAATCAGTGGAGCGGGAAGTCCGATGGCTGAACGAGCTCATCGCATCTGAGCGTCAGGCCGGAGGACCCGACAACATTTCCGAGAAGGAGTCATCCTGATGGGTAAGGTCCGCATCGCCATCGTGGGGGTAGGCAACTGCGCCAGCTCCCTGGTGCAGGGACTGGAGTACTACAAGGACGCCGACGACGGTGCCCGGGTTCCCGGCCTCATGCACGTCAGGTTCGGCCCGTACCACATCAGCGACGTGGAGGTCGTCGCCGCGTTCGACGTGGACGCGAAGAAGGTCGGCTCCGATCTCGCCGAGGCCATCAACGCGAGCGAGAACAACACCATCAAGATCGCCGAGGTCCCGCCGACCGGCGTGACCGTG
>DATEJJ010000097.1:0-8230 GCA_035278125.1 Rugosimonospora sp. | reverse complement strand
CGGCGCCACCCTCGCACGCGCCGAGCCGCGCGCCGGTGCGGCACGTCCCGCCACCGTCGCCCTCGCCGCCGGACCCGCGCGCCTGCTCCGTCGGATACAAGATCACATTGGATCTCGGGTCCTACTTCACCGCGCAGCTGGCCATCCAGAACACCGGAAAGGCGGACTTCAACGGCTGGACCGTGGCCTTCCAGTTCCCGCAGGACCAGCACGTGACCTCGGGACTCGCGGGCATCTGGAACCAGACCGACAACAAGGTCAACGTGCACGACCTGATCTACAACCGCCGGATCGCGCAGGGTACGACCCTCACGCTCGATTTCGTCGGTTCGCACCACAGTAAGACGAATGGGGCGCCGAGTCTGGTTACCGTGAACGGCGTACGGTGCCAACAAATCGCGCAGGGGTGACGACCTCGCCCGTAACCCTGGACAGCGGCAGCGGCCTGCCTGACCATCGAGTGAAGAACCGGTGACGGGAGGTGGGCATGGCCTTGCCACCGCTTCAGACGACATCTCCGCTGTCCAACGCGCTGCGCCACCGGGCGGAGCTCCTCGACACGATGTACGCGCTGCAGCGCGTGCTCGCCGTACCGGCCACGCAGCCCGACTGGGCCACCGTGGTCGGCGTGCGGCTGCGGGCGCTGCAATCGGCCTTCGCCGAGCACGTGCAACTTACCGAGGGCTCCGACGGGCTCTACGCTGAACTGCTGGAGCACGCGCCGCGCCTGGCCTACCGGGTAGGGAGGCTGGTGCGTGATCACGACGCGTTAGCGTCGAACATCGAGGCGCTCTGCTCGCGTACGGGCAGTGCCGCCCCCGATGAGCTGCGTGGCAGGTCCGCGAACCTGCTCCGCGAGCTGTTCCGGCACCGGCAACGCGGTGCCGACCTGGTGTACGACGCCTACTCCACCGACATCGGCGGGGAGACCTGACCGGCGATGCTGACTCAGGGTCCTGATCCCGCTTACAGAAGGGTGACGGTCGGCGGGGTCTTGTTGTAGGGGTACCACCGGGCCGTACGCTCGTTGGGTGGAGCAGCGGGTACTGGTCGTGGACGATGACCCGACCGTCAGCGACGTCGTGCGTCGATACCTGGAGCGTGCCGGGTACTCGGTCACACTCGCGGGTGACGGTCCGGGTGCCCTGGCCGCGTACAGCAAGGAGCAGCCCGACCTGGTCGTGCTGGACCTGATGCTGCCCGGTATCGACGGACTTGAAGTATGCCGTCGGCTGCGTACCCGGGCCGACGGCGTACCGATCGTGATGCTGACCGCTCTCGGTGAGGAGGCGGACCGGGTACTCGGCCTGCAACTGGGCGCCGACGACTACGTCACCAAGCCGTTCTCGCCGCGGGAACTGGTGCTACGGGTGCAGTCCGTGCTGCGCCGGGCCGGTACCGCGCGGGCGCCGCAGGAGGCGGAAGAGCTGGTCGACGGCGACCTCGTGCTCGACGTGGCCCGGCGGATCGCCCGGCTGCGCGGCAGCGAACTGGCACTGACCGTACGGGAGTTCGACCTTCTCGTCTATCTGATGCGCCACCCGGGGCGGGCGTTCAAGCGCACCGAACTGCTGGAGGCCGTGTGGGGCTGGACGTTCGGCGACCAGTCCACTGTGACCGTCCACGTACGACGGTTGCGCGAGAAGGTGGAGGACGACCCTGCCCAGCCGCGGCGCATCGTCACGGTCTGGGGAGTGGGTTACCGGTACGAACATGCGTGACGCCGCCGGCATGTTGATCGTTGCGCTGGCCAGCGTGCTGGCGGTCGCGATACCGGGTGCGATCGTGCACCGGTTCCTGCGGGGCCGGTCCATCGTGGTACACATCTGCCTGCTGCTCGCGGTCACCGTACTGTCCATGGTGGCCGGTGTGTTCGGCGTGGCGAAGGCGATGTTCCTGTCCTCGCACGACCTGCGCGTGCTGCTCATCGTGCTCGCCATGGCCGGTACCGCCAGCCTCGCGATGGGGCTGTGGCTGGGCCGCCGGCTCGCCGCCGACGCCATGTGGGCCGACGAGGCGCGTGAGCGGGAGCGTCAGGGCGAGGCCAACCGGCGCGACCTGGTCGCCTGGGTGTCCCACGACCTGCGCACTCCGCTGGCCGGGCTGCGGGCCATGGCCGAGGCGCTGGAAGACCGCGTCGTGGTCGACTTCAAGTCCGTGTCCGACTACCACCGCCGCATCCGGGTCGAGGCCGACCGGATGGCCGGCCTCGTGGACGACTTGTTCGAGCTGTCCCGGATCAACGCCGGCACGCTGCGACTGTCCATGGCGGACGTACCACTGGGCGACGTGGTCTCCGACGCCGTCGCCACGGCCGCACCGGTCGCCGCCGCGCGCGGGATCCGGGTCGTCGCGACCCATGTCGGCTGGCCGGTGGTACGGGCCAGCGAGGCTGAACTTTCGCGGATCGTCGGGAACCTGCTGCGCAACGCCATCCGGTACACGCCCGACGACGGCACCGTGACCGTGACCGGGGGCAAGGACGCGCAGGGCGGCTGGTTCGCGGTCACCGACAACTGCGGGGGGATACCCGAATCCGACCTGCCCCGCCTGTTCGACGTGGCGTTCCGCGGCGAGGCCGCGCGTACCCCCAGACCCGAGGAAGACCACGACGGACCCGGCGGCGGCCTGGGTCTGGCCATCGTCCGCGGCCTGGTCGAGGCGCAGCGCGGCGCCGTGGCCGTGCGCAACGTCGCAGGTGGTTGTCAGTTTGTGGTACGCCTGCCTACCGCGCTCTCCTCGCTATAGGCCGTCCAGGGCGTGAGCACATGCGCAGTCGCGCGCCTCCGGGAGCGCGGGTACCACCGCCAGCAGCAGCTTGCGCAGGCGCTCGGTGTTCTCGCCGAAGACCCGGAACACCTCCTCCTGGGTGACCCCGTGATCCCCCTCCACGCCCGCGTCCAGGTCCGTGACCAGCGCGATGGTCGTGTAGCACAGCGCCAGTTCCCGGGCGAGCACCGCCTCCGGATGGCCCGTCATGTTCACCACCGAGCCGCCGATCGCGGTGAACCAGCGCGACTCCGCCCGGGTGGAGAACCGCGGGCCCTCGATGACCACCATCGTGCCGCCGTCGCGGATCTCCAGCCCGGCCGCGTTGTCCAGCACCGTGCGCCGGCCTACCGGGCAGTACGGGTCGGCGAAGTTCACGTGCACCGCACGGTCGTCGTAGAACGTCTGCGCCCGCCCACTGGTGCGGTCGATCAACTGATCCGGCAGCACGAACGTGCCCGGCCCCAACTCCGGCCGCAGCCCGCCCACCGCGCACGGCGCGAGGATCTGCCGTACCCCGATCTCGTGCAGCGCCCACAGGTTCGCCCGGTACGGGATGCGGTGCGGCGGGAACTGGTGGCCGCGACCGTGCCGGGGCAGGAACGCCACCGGCCGCCCACCGACCGGCGCCACCGTGATCGCGTCCGACGGCGGACCGTACGGCGTGTCGACCAGATGTTCGCTCGCATCATCGAGCAGGGCGTACAGGCCAGAGCCGCCGATCACAGCGACGTCAGCGAGTGCGGTCACGACCAGACCTTAACCGGAGACCGAGGGGCAGGCTATGGTGCTGCTATGTCGCGGACTGCGGCGCCAGCCGGAACCCCCGGATCGGCTGCCCGTATCGGTATCCGGGCAGCGCGGTGGACATGTGCCGCCTGTTACGGCATCGTCTCCCTTCGGGGTGGACACCTCGGTACGGCGATAGCCCAGCCGAACGCCGCGCCGCCGGTGCGGCGATAGCCGGACATAGAGTGGCGACGGTCCGATCGAGGAGGGACATGCAGCCGGAGCCGACGATCGGGGGACGCGAGATGGAGTCGCTGACCGGGCGGCTGCTGGTCGCGACGCCCGCGCTACGCGACCCCAACTTCGAACGCACGGTGGTGCTCCTCGTCGCGCACGAGGAGGGCGGCGCGCTCGGCGTCGTGCTGAACCGCGCCACCGAGGTACCGGTCACGGAGGTACTGGAGGGCTGGGGCACGCTGGCGAGCGACCCGGCCGTGGTGTTCGAGGGCGGACCGGTCCAGCCGGAGGCGGCGATCTGCCTCGCCCGTACCCGGGTCGGCGTGAGCCGGGTGACGGGCTTCAACCGGGTCTCGGGAGCGGTCGGTACGGTCGACCTGTCGGGCGAGCCGGACAAGCTCCGCGAGTCGCTGGTGAGCGTACGGGTGTTCGCCGGGTACGCGGGCTGGGCGCCGAACCAGCTGGAAGGCGAGATCACGGGGGGCTCGTGGTTCGTGTTCGACGCGCTGCCCGGGGACGCGTTCGTGAACCGCCCGGACGACCTGTGGCCGATGGTGCTGCGCCGTCAAGGTGGGCTGTTGGCGGCGGTCGCGATCTTCCCGGCGGATCCGACGGCGAACTGAGGCAGATGTCTTCGGGTACCGGATGTGACTGGGTGCCGGCGCATGTGTACTATTGCCCGGGTGCCCGGCGAGCCGGGCCAGGTTTCGGGGCTGTGGCGCAGCTGGTAGCGCACCACACTGGCAGTGTGGGGGTCAGGGGTTCGAGTCCCCTCAGCTCCACCCCTTGATCATCAAGCACTCTCGGCCTCACGGGCCAGATCGCGGCGATCGTCGCCGGAGTCACGATCGCGTGAGCGGCGAACACATCCACGACATTCAGGCTGTGTACCTGCTCACCCCGAACCTGTCGATCCAACCCAGCAGGGCGTCGAGTCCACTGAGGAGGGATGAGGGTGGCTGCGGCCACGGGGACCCGGTGGGCGCGGCTCTGTTTATTGCCTTGCGCAAATGTGAAAGCGGTCCGCACCCAAGCCCCCCCGGGTGCGGACCGCTTCCGGTCCGGTGTGTCGGCTACCGGCGTCGGCGTGGCCGCCACTTGTAGGAACGCGCCTCCGGCCGGAACGGTTCAACGGCAGGCTGGATCCGGATAAGGTTGAGCCGGAGGCGGACCGATCGCGCACGTGGGACCGAATCCCCGTTCGGCCCCAACACCATCCATTGTGGAGCAAACGATGCCCGGCTAGTCGTTGGCGTAGAAGCCGATCGCGTCGCCGAGGAACTGGTGGACGAAACCGCAGCGGGCGCAGATGACGCCGATCGCGGACTGGTTCGCCCATCCCAGGTCGAAGAACTCCATGGCCGTGCTGTTCAGCTTGACCTCACGGTCCCAGAATTCTCCGCCACCACAGACGACACACTGCAGCGGCTTGTTGTGTACCGCCGCCCGCCGCGGTTCTCGCTTCCGGAAGATCCCCATGTCCTCATCGTGGCGTATCCATGCAAGAGCCCGCCGGTGGTGGCCGACTGCGCTGCGGTACCGGGCGAGCACGGCCGGCGACTTCTCGCGGGTACGGCAGCGGATCGGCTGCCCGAACCCGTCCTACGTGTGGCGGGTATCGGCGCCGGACCGCGGGGTACAAGGGGGAGCGAGCATGACGGATCTCGTTGCGGCACAGTGGATGGCGGTACCGGTGCACGAGCGTGAGCAGTTCGAGCGCGACGGATACCTGATCCTGCGGGGTGTCCTGACGCCGGCCGAGGTGGCGCGGTACACGGAGGCTGTGGATCGCGAGTACGAGCGGGCCCGGCTCGCGGGCGATCTGGCCGCTGACGGCTCGTACCACCGGCTGAGCGCGGTGACGACGGTGCCGGACCTTGTCGATCTGGTCGACCATCCGCGGGCATTCGCCTGGGTGTGGTCGCTGCTGGGGTGGAATGTCCACATCTACCATTCCCACCTGGATATCCATCCGGGATTGAGGGTTCCCAAGCCGGCGTGGTGGCACTGGCATCAGGACGGTGGCCGGATGAACCGCGAGCTGGAGACCGACCCGCGTCCCCGCATGTCGGTCAAGCTGGCGTTTTGGCTGTCTGACGTGTCTGCGGCGGGGCGCGGCAACCTGACGCTCATCCCGGGGAGCCACCGGGTGAACTGGCTGCCCGGCCCGCCGCGGCGCGACATCCCGTGGCCGCAGCCGGTGGACGCGCTGCAGGTCCGGGTGAACGCCGGCGACGTGGTCCTCTTCGACCGGCGTATCTGGCATGCCCGATCCGACAACCACTCACCGGTCACCCGCAAGGTGGTGTTTCTCGGGTACACGTACCGGTGGATCGCGATTCGCGACTGTGTGGCGCATCTGCCGCACGAGGAATGGTGGGACCGCCTCACTCCGGTGCAGCAGCAGTTGCTCGGTGCCTCCGGCGGCGGTGACGGCGATCACCTGTGGGGTCACTATCCCGAGCGGACACCGCTCTACGGCGAGCTGCGTACCCGGGGACTGCTCGACCCCGGGTACCCGCCGCTCATTCCGTAAGGTTCCCGAGTACCGCGTCGAGGAGGCCGGGGAAGCGGGACTGGAGGTCTTCGCGGCGCAGGCTGACGCGGCGCTCCCGGCCCGACGGGACGTTCCTGATGACGCCGGCCTCGCGCAGCGTCTTGAGGTGGTGCGACCGGGTGGACTTCGGCGCCGGGCCGCCCACCTCCTGGCACGGCAGCTCGACCAGCGGACCCTCCGCGAGCTGCCGCACGATGGCCAGGCGCATCGGGTCGCTGAGCGCGAACAGCACGTCGGTCAGCACCAGGTCGGCGGTGTCGGGGTGGGCGAGATCACGGTGCACGGCGGTGGCCATGGTTCGAGAATACTTGAACAGTCGCGCGGGCGACGGGTACGGTGACATTGTTCGAGAATTTTGGAACTCTGTTCATCGGAGGGATCGGGATGCAAGCCACCCTGGAGCGCCCCACCCGGACCAGCCGCCGGATCGCGCAGGTACCCGCGACGACCGGGTTCTGGCTGCTTGTCGTGGCGCTGTTCACGCTGACCTTCGCGGCGGCGGCGCCGTCACCGCTCTACGTCGTGTACCAGAGCCGCTGGGGCTTCTCGGCGCTGACGCTCACGCTGATCTTCGCGGTGTACGCCTTCGCGCTGCTGGCGGCGCTGCTCACGGTGGGCGGGATCTCGGACCACCTGGGCCGGCGGCCGGTGCTCGCGGCGGGACTGCTGCTGGACGCCGCGAGCATGCTGGTGTTCCTGTCGGCCCGGTCGGTGGCCTGGCTGATCGGTGCGCGGATCGTGCAGGGGCTGGCCACCGGGGTGCTGCTGGGTACGTTCAGCGCGGGGCTGGTGGACCTGCAGCCGCGGCACCGGCCGCAGCTCGCGGCGCTGCTGAACAGCGTGGTGTCGACGGTCGGGTTGGCGGCCGGGGCGCTGGGTACCGGGCTGCTCGTGCAGTACGCGCCGGCGCCGACCACGCTGGTGTACGCGGTGCTCGCGGTCGGGTTCGTGGTGATGGCGGCGGCGATCGGGGTACTGCCGGAGACGGCGCCGCGGCGGCCGGGTGCGGTCGCGTCGCTGCGGCCGCGGGTGGCGGTACCGCGGGTGGTGCGCGGGCACTTCCTGGCGGCGGTACCGAGCCTGGTCGCCACCTGGGCGCTGGGCGGGCTGTACCTGTCGCTGGGCCCGTCGCTGGCGGCGAGCGTGCTGCACCTGCGTAGCCACGTGATCGGGGGGCTGATCGTGGCGGTGCTCACCGGGTTCGGCGCGGCGGCGTCGGTGGCGGTGCGGGACCGGCATCCGCGCCGGGTCGCGGTGGGCGGGTCGCTGGTGCTCGCGGCGGGGGTGGTGCTCACGCTGGTGGCACTGGGTACGTTGTCGGCGGTGCTGCTGTTCGCGGGTACGGCGGTGGCGGGGCTGGGCTTCGGAGCGGCGTTCTTCGGCGCCTTCCGCACGCTGGCCCAGCAGGCACCGGCGGAGCAGCGCGGTGACCTGTTCGCGGCGGTGTTCGTGGTCTCGTACCTGGCGTTCAGCCTGCCGGCGATCGCGGCGGGGCTGTTCGTACCGGAGGTGGGGCTGCGGGACACGGCGGTCGGGTACGGGGTGGGCGTGCTGGTGCTCGCGCTGTCCGCGACGGCGCTCAGGCTGCGGGCCGGGTGACGGACAGGACAAGGAGCAGTTCGAACCGGGCGGCGGGGTCGTCGAGGTCGTCGCCGAGCAGTTCGCGCAGGCGCTTGAGCCGGTAGCTCACGGTCTGCGGGTGCACGAACAGCTCGGCGGCCATCTCGGTGCGCGAGCCCCAGTGCAGCAGCCAGCTGTGCAGGGTCTCCAGCAGGCGCTTGCGCTGCGTCGCGCGTACCCCCGAAAGGGGTGCCAGGCGGCGGGCGGCGAGCACGGCCAGCGCGCCCGGCTCGCCGCGGAGGCCGAGGGTGGCGAGGTGGTCGTCGACGAAGACCGGGCCCGGGTCGGGGGAGACCAGTCGGGCGGCCAGCTCGGCCA
>DATEJJ010000096.1:0-11611 GCA_035278125.1 Rugosimonospora sp. | reverse complement strand
CGTCTCCCCCCGCGCCGATCGTGCCGGTACCCCCGGCTGGCGCGCTGGCCGGGGGCGTGCGGGACCCGGCGGCCGCCGCCGGTACCGGGAGCGACCGTCCACACGCGACCGTGCCGGACGCCACCATCAGGCCGGCGGCAGCCGCCAGCGTCACCGTCGCGCCGGTGCGGCGCATCCCCGAGATCACGGTCGAACATCTTGCCGTACCCGGCGCCCGCTCGCCGCCCCGCCGGGCGCTATCGTTGCGACCCGGACGGATTGATCAGAACCAGGGAGCGCGGTGTGACCGGTTCGACGCCTTCGGTAGCGCATGTGGTGATCTTCGTGCAGGAGAACCACACCACCGACAACTATCTCCGCTCGATGGCCGGGTACGGCGCGGACGTGGCCACCGGCTGGCCCACCCAGCACAACCCGCCCGCGTCCGACCAGCCGCACGACCGGGTCGCGTACCACCGCTGGCTCACCAGGCAGACCAAGGGGCGGCACACCCAGTTCGACACCGCGACCGTGCTGCCGTTCTACGCCTGGCTGGCCGCGTCCGGCGCGCTGCTGGAGAACCACTGCTCCGGGTACGGCACCAACTCCACCCCGAACCACCTGCTGCTCGTCGGTGGCCAGTCGCCCACCCTGCGCAACCCGTCACGGAGCGCGCCGCAGCCCGTCTGGGACCTGCCCTCGCTGCCCGGGCACGCCGCCGACCACGGGCTGAGCTGGCGCGCGTACACCGGCGCCAGCGGGTACCCGGTGCAGTTCTACGCGCAGCTCAAGGGCTCGCCGAACATCGTGCCCTCGGCGCAGTTCGCGACCGACGCCGCGGCCGGTACGCTGCCCGCGCTGTCCATGGTCTGGCACGACACCCCGTACGACGAGCACCCGCCGGCGGACGTGCGGCTCGGCCACGACGCGGTGTGGCAGGCGGTGGACGCGGTGGTCGCCGCGGGCCTGTGGAACTCCACCGTCTTCATGCTGACCTGGGACGACTGGGGCGGGTACGACGACCACGTGGCGACCCCGGTGGTGGAGACCGACCTGGCCGGCATCCAGCTGGCGTACGGGCCGCGGGTGCCGCTGCTGCTGTTCGGCGGGCGGGTCCGGCCCGGCATCGACCACCGCTGGTCGTCGCACCCCACGATCCCGCGGACCGCGCTGCAACTGCTCGGCCTGCCGCCGCTCGGGGTGGCCCGGGTGGACGGCGTACCCGGCCTGGCCGACCTGGTGGACACGGCGCCGGACGCCACCGGGCTGCCCCGGATGCCGGTACCGCCCCGGTTCGGCGGCACCGTCACCCTGCCCCCGCCGCCGGTACCCGTGCCGGCCCCGGTACCGCCACCGCCGCCACCGGTGGCCAGCCCGGCCACGGTCGGGCGGGTGCTGCTGCGCAACGGCGCCACGCTGCCGCCGCCGGACGACGTGGTGCTCTGACCTGGCTTGCGCCCACCCGCCGGCTCTACGGGCCGTCCGGTGTGGACTGTCCATAGGGGACGAACACCCGCATCACCGACGGGCCGCGGTTGGCCCACAGATGGTACGGGATCGCGGTCAGGGTGACCGGGCGCCCGGTGACCGGGGGCCGCTCCCCCAGCTCCGCCCAGCCGGACCCGTCCCACGCCGCGTCGTCCCGGGCCAGCCCGGCCACCGTCACCAGGATCGTGGGCTCGTCCAGCACGGTGCCCTCCTGCTCGCCGGGCGCCGCGCCGGGGACCAGCTCCACGTGGTTGAGGTCGACGCCGGCCGGCTGGTCCGGGCTCTCCAGGCAGTAGACGAGCGGCCCGCGCTCGATGGCCACCGCGCCGCGCAGCGCGTCCACGGACGGGTGGGCCACGGTCAGCCGTACCGGCATCGGCATGGTGAACACCACCACGTCACCCTCCCGCCAGGCGCGGGACAGGCGCAGGTACCCGGAACCGGTGCGCGGGGCCGGTACCGGCTCCCCGTTCACCGTCACCGTGGCGCCCCGGCACCAGTCCGGTACCCGCAGCTCCAGGTCCCACGGCCCGGTGCGGGTACGGGTGACGGTCACCTCGACCGTGCCGTCCAGCGGGTACCGGGTGGCCATGCTCAGCGCGGCCACCGGCGTGTCCACAGTGGACGGAAGGTACTGGTGGAGCTGGATGCCGCCCTCGGTGCGGGTGGCCACGTACCCGCCGAGCGAGGCGACGGTACGCATGATGTTGGGCGGGCAGCAGGAGCAGGAGAACCACGGCGGGCGGGTACCGGGCGCGTCCGCGCGCGGCGGGCGGGTACCGGGCGGGACCGCAGGGCGGGCCGAGCGGCGCTGCACCGGGTTGTTGTAGAAGAACCCGTCCCGCCCGAGCGCCGCGGCCGCCGCGACGAGGTTGTACAGCGCCCGCTCCATCGCGTCGGCGAAGCGGCTCTGCCCGGTGGCCAGCAGCAGCCGCCAGCACAGCATGATGTTGCCGATGGTGGCGCAGGTCTCGCCGTACGCGAGGTCGGGGGGCAGCTCGTACTCCTCGCCGAACGCCTCGCCGTCGAACCGGGAGCCGACCGCGCCGGTGAGGTACGTCTTGCTGGCCGTCATCGACTCCCACTGGCGTACCGCGCTGTCCAGCAGCGCCTGCTCGCCGGTCTCCAGGTACACGTCCACCACCCCGCAGAGCAGGTACAGCGCGCGTACCGCGTGGCCGGTGACGGTGGCCTGCTCGCGTACCGGCACCGCGTCCTGGAAGTACACCGAGTCGAAGTGGCCGCGCGCGTCCAGCACCCCGCGCCCGCGCACGTCGACGAGCTGCCGGGCCAGGTCCAGGTACCGCCGGTCGCCGGTCTCCCGGTACAGCTCGACCAGCGCCATCTCCACCTCGGGGTGCCCGTCGGTGTCCTTGCGGCGCAGGTCGCCGAAGTCGCGGACGGCGCAGTCGGCGGCCCGGCGTACCACGTCGAACAGCTCGCCGTCGCCGGTGGCCCGGTGCTGCGCCACGCCCGCCTGGATGAGGTGCCCCATGCAGTACAGCTCGTGGCTGGTGACCAGGTTGTCCCAGCGCACCTCGTGCCCGGCCTGCACGTACGAGTTGAGGTAGCCGTCGGGCTGCTGCGCCGCGGCGAGCACCGCGGCCAGCTCGTTGACCACAGTGGACAGTTCCGGGTCCGGGTGGACCGCCTGCTGCCAGGACAGCGCCTCCAGCACCTTGTACACGTCCGAGTCGCTGAACCACATGCCGCGGTGCGAGCCCCCCGGGCCGGCGGGTAGCCGGCGCAGGTTGTCCACGGAGCCGTCCCGTTCCAGCCAGCCCAGCGCGTGCGGCGTGCTGACGTCACGGTTGCGCCGCTGCCACCGGCCCCAGAACCCGCCGGTGACGCGGGCGTCGCGCACACCGAGCGGGCGCACGGCCAGCAGGCCGGTGGCGAGCGGGGAGACCGGCGCGGGTACCGGGTCGGGTGAGGTCACGGTGTTTCTCCTTCCGGCAGGGGTCGCGCCGTCAGCCACGCAGGGCGCCGGTGACCAGGCCGCTGACATAGAAGCGCTGGAGCAGCAGGTACACCAGCAGGCAGGGCAGCATGGCCACCACGACACCGGCCTGCAGGGCCCCGAAATCAATGATGTTGTACGAGCTGTAGCGGATGTTCACGAGCATCACCGGCAGCGTGTACTTCGACCCGTCATTGAGGAAGATGAGCGGGGCGAGGTACTCGTTCCACGAGGTGAGGAACGAGAACAGCGCCACGGTGACCACGCCGGGCAGCACGATGCGCAGCGAGATGTGCCGCATCGCGCCGAAGGCGGAGGCGCCGTCCACCAGCGCCGCCTCTTCCAACTCGCGCGGCACCGACTCGAAGCTGTTGCGCATCAGGTAGATGCCGAACGGGAGCTGGAACATGACCAGCACCAGGGCCAGGCCGATCAGGCTGTTCTGCAGGCCCAGGTGGCCCAGCACGATGTAGAGCGGCAGCAGGATCGTGGCGTACGGGACCATCAGGATGCCCAGCGTGGTACCGAACAGCAGGCTCCGGCCGCGGAAGGTGAACCGGGCGAAGCCGTACCCGCCCAGCACGCACACGACCACCGAGCCGATGACGGTCAGCACGGACAGCACCACGCTGTTCCTCAGGTACGTGCCGATGCCCTGGTCGAACCCGGCGAGGCTGCGGTAGTTGGCCACGGACAGGCCGTGCGGGAACCAGGTGGGCGGCTGCTCGTTCGCCTCCGCCTTGCTCTTGAACGAGTTGAGCAGCGCCCACAGCAGCGGGAACAGGAACGCGATCGCCAGCACCATGCTGAGCAGGTGGAACATGGTGCCGCGCAGTGCCCTCATGACTCGTCCCGGTTGCGCAGCAGGCGCATCTGCACCACGTTGAGCACGATCAGGGCGACCAGCAGCACGACCGCCTCGGCCGCCGCGTCGCCCAGCCGGTAGGACTGGAACGCCTTGTTGTACAACGCGAGCACGACGGTCACCGTACTGTTGTCCGGCCCGCCGTGGGTCAGCACGTAGAACTGGTCGAAGGCGAGCAGCGACCCGGTCACCGACAGCACGGTGAGCAGGGCCAGCGTCGGCTTGATGCCCGGCAGCGTGATGTACCGCAGCCGCTGCAGCACCGAGGCGCCGTCCACCCGCGCCGACTCGTACAGCTCGCCCGGGATCGACTGCACCCCGACCAGCAGCACCACCACCTGGAAGCCGACGAACTTCCACACCACCAGCGCGATGGTGGTGAACAGCGCCTTGCCCGGCGAGTCCAGGAACCCGACCGGCTTGCTCACCAGCGAGGCGTCCTGCAGGGCCCGATTGACCACGCCCAGCCGGTCGTTGACGTCCACCCACCACATCGTCGACGCCGCCGCGGTACCCACCACGTACGGCAGGAAGAAGGCGGTGCGGTAGAAGCGGGCACCCCGGCGCGGGCTGTTCGAGATCGCCACCAGCACGAAGGCGACCGCGAACAGCACCACCGTGGTGATGGCGGTGTACAGCAGGGTGAAGCCGATCGCGCCGAGGAACTGGCTGTCGTGCGCCAGGTGGCGGTAGTTGTCGACGCCGTTGGGTGTGGGCGAGGCGAGCAGCGGCCAGTCCATGAAGGACATGTAGACCAGGATCGCCAGCGGTACCAGGAAAAGACCCGCCACGATGACCGCGGTCGGCGCCACGAACAGCACGCCGGTCAGCGGCCGCCGCGCCGCCGAGCCGCGCGGCCGGCGCGGAACCGCACCGGCCGCTCGCGCCACGGCTCCCACGCGCGTGGTCGTCAGGGACACCCTCGCTCCTCTTGCCGGCCGCTCAGCTCGCCGAGTCCAGGCCGGACTGGATCTGCTTCTGCCCGTCGGTCAGCGCCTTGTCGATGTCGTTGCCGTAGATGGCCGCCCGGATGGTCGCCACCCACGGTCCGTTGGGGTTGTTGAACAGGTCACCGAAGGGTAGCGCGAACGGGGTGTGCCCGTTCTTGAGACCGTCGGCGATCAGCTTGGTACGCGGGTCCGCACCGGTGTACTTGTTGCCGGACAGGTCGGTACGCGCCGGCAGGTCACCGTTCTTGGCGATGATCTCCACCTGGGCCTGGTCCCCGAGTGTCCACTTGAGAAAGTCCCACGCCTGTGCCTTGTGCGTGGAGGTGGCCGAGATGCCGGCCACGTCACCGCCGATGAAGGTGGAGGTAGCGCTGCCGTCCGGCGCCATCAGCGGGGTGACGCCCCACTGGAACTTGGTCTGCTTGAGCAGGTCGCCCACGATCGGCGAGCCCAGCGGCAGCATGCCCACCTTGCCCGCCTCGAAGTTGGCCGGCCAGGTCGACCCGTCCTGCGACTTGTCGCTGGAGTCCACCAGCTTCTGGTCGGTCAGCTGCTTGTACAGCCCGAAGATGGCCTTGAACGCCGGGGTGTCCAGCATGACCTTCTTGCCGTCCGCCGACAGCACCTGCTCGCCGGCCGCCCACGCGTACGGGAACAGGGTGTAGACGCCGCACCCGCCGCAGCTGCCGGCGAGGTCGAAGCCGGTGATGCCGTTGCCCAGCGCGGTGATCTTCTTGGCGTCGGCGAGGATATCGGCGAAGTTGGCCGGCGGCTTGTTCGGGTCCAGGCCGGCCTTGGTGAACAGGTCCTTGTTGTAGAACAGCACGGACGAGTCCAGCTTGTGCGGTACCGCGTAGATCTTGCCCTGGTACGTGGCCACGTCCAGGTGCGACTTGGCGATGCTGGCGTACGTCGGCAGCGCCTTGATCTCCGCGGTGATGTCCTGGAACAGCCCCTGCTTCGTGTAGTTCGGGGTGTACACCACGTCGGAGGCGAGGATGTCGGGCAGGCTGTGCGAGCCGGCGGCCGCACCCACCTTGGTCAGGTAGTTGTCGTTGGGGATGATGGTCAGCTTGACCTGGTTCTTGTGGCTGGCGTTGTACGCGTCCACCAGCCGCTGGCTGAACTGGTCCGTGGCCGACCGGACCCACATGGTGAGCTTGGTGCCGTCGTCCGGGTTGGCACTGGAGGTGGTTGACTTGCTCCCTCCACCGCACGCGGCCAGCACCAGCGCCAGTGCCGCGAGCGCCGCGCCGGCGCCCAGGCGCCGGCGTGCGTTAGTCGCCATATCCGCTCCTCGAATCGAAAATCTGCAGCTCTTTGACGCCCACCGCGAATCCGGTGGCCCGGGTCAGCAGCACCCGCACCTGCTGGGCGACGACCGGTCCGAACCTCACCTCGTTCGCGTTGGGCGCCGGAGCGTCCGGGGTGCGTACCTGTGCGGGAATGTCCACCCAGGACGCTCCGTCGAAATACTGGACGGTGTACGCCGCCGGCTCGCGGTAGGTGTTGCCGCCGGAGCCGAACGCCTTGTTGTTGTAGAAGTAGAGCTTCACGTCGTCGAACCGGGTGGGCCGGCCGAGGTCCACCTGCAGCCAGTCCTGGGCGTTGGGCGAGCCCAGGTCGCCCCAGATCGGGTTGGTGCCGACGTAGCCGCCGGACACCACGGGCAGGCCGCTGATGGTGAAGCCGTCCACCGCGTTGGCCGGGCTGGTCGCCTGCGCCGCCGGGCTGCTGGCGGTGAACGAGGCGGTGGCCGCCTTGCCCAGGGCCAGGTCCGCCGCCGGGCGCCGGTGCCCCACGTCCACGCCGGCCTTGCCGAACGCGTCCACGAGCCGCCCATTGCCCGCCAGGCTCACCTGGTCGGCCGGGCGCACCGCGCCGGGGTACCAGACCACGTGCCGCAGCCGGTCCACAGTGAACACCCGGCGCCCGTCCACGTACAGCGAGTACCCCATCGGCGCCGCCGGGTAGTAGCGCCGGCCACCCGGCCGCTGCCACACGATGGTCACGTCGCTGCCGTGGTAGCTCAGGTTGTTCGCGGCGAAGTGGTCGTACCCGAGGTCGATCGGGGACAGCTCGACCGCGCCGTCCTGCCGCGGCTGCAGCCCGGCCATGTCCTGGTACAGCATCCAGTTGAACGAGCCGAGTACGTCGTGGTGGATGAAGGAGCGGCCGAAGGTCTGCGTCGCCGGGTCCCAGTCGAAGAAGAACTCGTTGTTGTCCGGGAACCTGTTGTCCCCGTTGATGTCCTCGTTCCAGGACAGCCACGAGATGAGCTGGCGGTACATCAGCGGCGTGATGTACGGCGACGGGTAGCGCCGCAGCGCCGACGAGTACAGCCGCGCCTGCAGCGTCGCGTTGATGTTGGAGAAGTTGTTGCTGCCGTGGCTGCACGCCGCGCACGCCTGGTCGGCCGCCTGGTCCGCCTGGTCGGCGGTGTAGATGGGCATGATGGGGAACTCGGCGCGGTCGGCGTAGTAGCGCAGCGCCTGGGTGTACTCGGCCGTGTCCGGCGGTACCCCGTCGATGAACGGTGCGAAGTTCTGCTGGTCCTTCCAGCACACCAGGTTGCCGGTGGTCAGGTCCCGCTGCAGGAACACCTTGCCCGGGCAGGTGACGGTGGGCCGGGTCAGCGTCACGATGGTCGCGTCCCGACCGTGGCCCGAGGAGTCCACCGCGGTCGCACCGGACTGCTCGTCGAACCGGTACGAGGCGACGTCGCCGGCGCCCGGCTGCCCGCCGGCGAGCGCGGCCACCTCGGTACCCGACAGCGCGCGCCCGTAGATCTGGAAGTCGTCCACGGTGGCGTTGAGGTACGGGTCGTCGTACTGCGAGCGGCCGATCCAGTTCTGCGTCGTGTTGCCGAGGCTGGACGGGTGCAGCGTCATGTTCGGGTTGGTGGCCACCGCGGTGCCGTTGACGTACAGCGTGCCGGTGGTGCCGGACAGCGTGACCGCCAGGTGCGACCAGGTGTTCACCGGCAACTGGGTGCCGCTGCTGAGTTGCTGCTCAGCCCCGCCACCGCCGGTGGTGATGGCGAACCGGGGCCCGCCGCCCGCGTTCACGGTGAGGAACATGTAGACATCGGTACCCGTACCGAGGTCGAAGACCCGCGACCAGGTGGTGGTGGCGCCGGGGTTGAGCCACACCGAGACGGTGAAGTCGGACAGGCCGCTCACGATACCGGCGGGCAGGTTCACGTACTCGTTGCTGCCGGAGAGCTTGACCGCGTTGCCCAGCTTCCCGGCCACCCGCGGGCCGGTCGCCTGGCCCGGGCTGGTCTCCGCGTTGGTCACCGGGCCCGAGGCCCACAGGTTGCTCAGGATCGAGGTGCGGATGGCGTCGGCCAGCGCCGACATCTGCGCCGCCTTCGCCTTGTTGCCGAGCAGCGTGTACTCGGCCGCCGCGGTCTTCGCCTCGGCGTACCAGTACGAGCTCTCGGTACGGTCCTGCGGGCGGGTGCCGTAGTACTTGAAGGCCACCGAGTCCGCGTCGTTGCCGGGCAGCGTGCCGGACGAGTACTGGATGAGGTCGTTGCCGTTGCTGTCGAACTTGGCCAGGGTGCCTTCGAGGTCGCACTCGGCGTACTTCGCCAGCTTCTCCACAATGGACAGTGGCCCGCCGTGTACCAGGTAGCTCTGCCACGCCTGGGCACCGGTCCACTGCTCGTACGTGTTGTTCCAGTTGCCGGTGTTCCCCGGGTTGTCGTGGAACGCCTGGCAGCCGGACTCCTCCCCCTGCGAGAGCCACGGACCGTACGAGTACAGCGGGTCCCGCCAGAACTGCAGGTCCTGCATGCGCATGGGTACCGTCAGCGAGATCTGGTTGTTGTACCCGAGCGCGCCCTCCAGGTCCACCGGGAACTGGTAGTCGTTGCCCGGGATGTTCCCGTCGAACATGTTGTACCGGTTCAGCCAGGTCCGGTAGTACGAGATCTTCTCGACGTTCTTGTCCGGGATGTCGAGGTACGGCACCGTGTCCACCCAGAACCTGTTGTACTCCCGCAGTTGCGCGAGCCACGCGGCCTGCGGACCGTACCCGCGGTAGCGCCGGTAGTCGGTGGCGGACGCGGGGATCTCGTTGGCCAGCGCGCCCAGTTGCACCTTGACCGTGGTCGAGGCGCCGGGCGCGAGCGTGACGGCACGGGTCAGCCCGGCCGTGGTGGCGGCGAACCCGTCCCCGCTGAACCGCGGGAAGATCGTGGACAGCGCGTACCGCAGGGTCACCGTGCCGGTCAGTTCGGTGCCGTCGGGCGAGACTGTCGCGGCGATCGGGGAGGTCGCGGTCAGCGTGGTCTGCACCGGCGTGGTGCCGGTGTTGCTGAGGTCCAGCACGGTCACCGCGACGTTGTTGTCGGTGATGAACTTGCGCTCCCGCACGGACAGGCCGGGGCGGGTGTAGACGCCGCTGAAGTAGCTCGGGTACTGCACCTGCTGGGCGGTGTCCTCGGTGAGCGCGCCGCCGGAGACGCCGATCGTGTAGAGGCTGCGCGGCGCGCCGGTGGTGGGCGGCTGCCGGTACGCGTACCCGCCGCCCCCGTTGGCGCCGCCGCCCCCGGCCGCGAAGCCGAGCACGCCCGGGTCGTGCGTGTACATGTACAGCGCCCGCCCCCGCGTCATCAGCGCCGAGTCGTCCGCGGACAGGTACGGCCGCGCCAGGATCCGGTCGAACCAGTACGACGTACCGCCGGCGGCCACGTCCGCGTCGTAGATGGCGCGCAGCATGCCGCGACCGGGCTGGAAGCTCGCCGGCTCCGGCGGGACGGGCGTGGCCGAACCGGTGAAGGTGGGTTCGCCCGGGTCGATGCCGGGTGGCTCACCGGGTACCGCCGCACCGGCCGCACCGGCCGCCAGGGCGAGGCTCGCCACGAGCATGGCGGCGCTCGTGGCCGCCGCCGGAGCCGTCCACCGCCCGCGGGTCTGGATGCTTCGAGAGGATCTGTTCCGCTGCCACACGTGCGTCTCCCCCCTCCGAGTGCGCGCCCACCGGCCCCTGCGACGGGTACGCGAGGGACGGCGCCGCTGCGGCCGCGGACCTGGCTGGCGGCGGTCCGGGCGGCCTGCCGGTACCGGCGTCCACAGTGGAGTTTCCGGGCTCGTCGCGGTGGCGTTGCCAGCGTGCCACCGCGCCCGGGTCGCATCGCCGCACCTGCCGGCGGACGACGTCGGGGCACGGAAAACCTTTGTCGTGGAGACTCTAGGCCGGTGCCATGACCATTGTCAATGAGATCATTTTCGGGGTCGGCGCCGGCCGGCCGGGCCGGCTGATCCCGGCGTCCGTTATTCTCGAAAACTACCGCCTCGCGGTCCGGAAAAGGAGAACTCGTGCCTGCACAGCGACGGCCAGCCACGATCGCCGACGTGGCCTTGATGGCGGAGGTCTCCGTGGGCACCGCGTCCAAGGCCCTCAACGGGCGGGGACAGCTGCGCGCGGAGACCCGGGAGCGGGTACTCGCCGCGGCCGACCGGCTCGGGTTCCACCCCAACGCCCTGGCCCGGGGCCTGCTCGCCGGGCGCAGCTTCACGGTCGGGCTGATCACCACGGACAGCTTCGGGCGGTTCAGCATCCCGGTCATGCTGGGCGTGGAGGACGCGCTGGGCGCCGGGCAGATCTCCGTGTTCCTGTGCGACGGGCGCGGCGACCCGATCCGGGAGCAGCACTACATCCGCACCCTGCTCGCCCGGCGGGTGGACGGCATCATCGTCACCGGACGGCGGGCGGACCCGCGCCCACCCATCGGCGCCGGCCTGCCGGTACCCGTCGTGTACGCGATGACCCGCTCCACCGACGACGCGGACTGCTCGCTGGTCCCCGACGACCGCGGCGGCGGCCGGCTGGCCATCGAGCACCTGCTGGCCACCGGCCGCACCCGGATCGGGCACATCACCGGCCCGGAGCGCTTCCTGGCCGCCCGCCTGCGCGCCGAGGGCGCCCGGTCGGCGCTGGCCGAAGCCGGGCTGGAGCTGGCCGGGGCGCGGGTGCTCAACGGCGAGTGGAGCGAGGAGTGGGGCCGCCAGGCGGCGCACATCCTGCTGCGCGCCCAGCCGGACGTGGACGCGGTGTTCTGCGGCTCGGACCAGATCGCCCGCGGCGTGGCCGACTCGCTGCGCGAGGCCGGCTACCGGGTACCCGGAGACATCGCGCTGGTGGGCTTCGACAACTGGGAGGTGATGGCCACCGCGTGCCGGCCGTCGCTGACCACAGTGGACATGAACCTGACCCAGCTGGGCCACTCGGCCGCGCAGCACCTGCTCGCCGCGATCGAGGGGCACCAGGCGCACGGCCTGCACACGCTGCCCTGCCAGCTGGTGGTCCGGGAGTCCACGGGCACGCCGGCGGCCGGCCCCGAGCCGGGCCGCGCCCGCT
>DATEJJ010000095.1:0-3059 GCA_035278125.1 Rugosimonospora sp. | reverse complement strand
CGGCGGGGCGAGGGGCGCGGGCAGATCGCCGGGCTGGTGGCGCGGCGCGCGCGGGGCAGCGTGGGCCGGTTCCGGGCGGGCACCGTGAAGATCATGCAGGACGGGGTGGCGGAGAACTTCACCGCCGGCATGCTCGCCCCGTACCTGGACGGCTGCGGGCACCCCACCGCGAACGCCGGTCTGTCCTTTGTGGACCCCAGGCTGCTGGCCGGGTACGTGACCGAACTGGACGCGCTCGGCTTCCAGGTGCACTTCCACGCGCTGGGCGACCGCGCGGTACGGGAGGCGTTGGACGCGCTGGCCGCGGCGCGTGCGGCGAACGGCCCGGGCGACAACCGGCACCACCTGGCGCACCTGCAGGTGGTGCACCCGGACGACCTGCCGCGCTTCCGGGCGCTGGGCGCGGGCGCCAACATCCAGGCGCTGTGGGCGGTGCACGACCGCCAGATGGACGAGCTGACCATCCCGTTCCTGGGGCCGGAGCGGGCCGGCTGGCAGTACCCGTTCGCGGCGCTGCGCAGCGCCGGCGCGACCCTGGTGGCCGGCTCGGACTGGCCGATCACCAGCGCCAACCCGATCGAGGGCATGCACGTGGCGGTGAACCGGGTTGCTCCCGGGCGAGCACAGCCGGTTCTGGGCGGCGGCGAGCACGCCCATCGAGTGCGGGTCTCAACGGCGCCGGCGTTCCTGCCGGAGCAGCGGCTGGACCTCGCGGCGGCGCTGGCCGCCTATACCGCCGGGTCCGCGTGGGCCAATCATCTGGACGACACGGGTACGGTGCGGGTCGGCGCGCGGGCGGATCTGGTGCTGCTGGACCACGATCCGTTCGCCGAACCGCCGGAGGCGATCCACGAGACGCGGGTGCTGCGCACGTACGTCGACGGCGAACTGGTGTACGCGGCGCCTGACGCTTGAGTCAGGGCGCTCCCCACATATCGGGTGAATTCCGCCACCCGACCGGGTGACAAAGCCGCGCGGCAGGCGGATAACGCCACACCGCATGGGGTATCCGAAACCATGACACTGTGGCGGGTGCAACCCTGGACGAAGCGGTACCTTCGCGGCGCGCCCGCGGTCACGCGGGTGGAGACCGGGACGCCCGCGGCCCGGCTGGGCGGCACCACGCCGGTACGGCGGCGCAGCACCAGCATCATGCCGGCGCTGTGCTGGCTGCTCGGCGGGTACGCGCTGATCACCGCCCTGGTGTCCTGGATGCTGGCCAAGGGCGACCCGGAGAGCGGGCCGATCCTGGCGCTGGCCCCGCTGAGCCTGCTCGTCTCGATCGTGATCGCGTCCGCCGCGCTGGGCGCCACCGTGTTCGCGCCGCGCCGCTACCTGGTGGCGGCGATCGGCACGCTCGGGCTGTCGGTCGGCATCGCGGTCGCCTCCGCCGGCGCCCTGATCACCGCCAGCTTCTAGGCGTCGACGGCGACGCGTTGACGGCGACCTCCACCATCCCCTCGCGGCAGCGCACCGGGTACGCGCGCACCGGCTCCCCCGGCCCGTCCAGCCGCTCGCCGGTACGCAGGTCGTACACCTGCTTGTGCAGCGGGGAGGCCACGGTCGGCACCTCGCCGCGGGTACCCACGATGCCACGGGAGAGCACCTGCGCCCGGCCCACCGGGTCGAAGTTGTCGATGGCGTACAACTGCCCCCCGAAGGTCCGGAACACCGCCACCTGTACCCCGTCCACCAGCGCGGCCACGCCCCGCTCCGGCTCCAGCCTCCCCAGTGGACAGACCGGTACCCACGCCACCGTCATCATGACGGCATCCCCAGCAGCACCGGCTGCCGGTTCCCGGCGGGTACGGGCTGGCCGCGCTCGTAGGTGACGCTGATCGACGGATCAGGCGTGTCCGGCGCGTTGACGAACGACACGAACCGGCGCAGCCGCTCCGGGTCCGCCAGCGTCGCCTGCCATTCGTCCACATAGGACTCGACGTGCCGGGCCATGGCCGCGTCCAGGTCGGCGCAGATGCCCAGCGAGTCGTCCACGATGACCGCGCGCAGGTACTCCAGGCCGCCGTCCATCGCCTCGATCCAGCCGGCGGTGCGCTGCAGCCGGTCCGCGGTGCGGACGTAGAACATGAGGAACCGGTCGATCAGCCGGACCAGCTCCACGGTGGACAGATC
Organism: Rugosimonospora sp.; assembly: GCA_035278125.1. Taxonomy (GTDB): domain Bacteria; phylum Actinomycetota; class Actinomycetes; order Mycobacteriales; family Micromonosporaceae; genus DATEJJ01. Next base: position 926 of record DATEJJ010000095.1, on the reverse strand, counting down.
CGAGGCGAACAGCTCGGCGTGGCGCGGGCGGAAGCCGCCGTTGCCGCCGAGGTACAGGTTCCAGCCCTGCTCGGTGGCGATCACGCCGAAGTCCTTGCCACGCGCCTCCGCGCACTCCCGGGCGCAGCCGGACACGCCCGCCTTCACCTTGTGCGGCGAGCGCAGCCCGCGGTACCGCAGTTCCAGCGCCACCGCCAGCCCGACCGAGTCCTGCACCCCGTACCGGCACCAGGTGTCGCCGACGCAGGACTTCACGGTACGCAGCGCCTTGCCGTACGCGTGGCCGGACTCGAAGCCCGCGTCCACCAGCCGCTGCCAGATCCGCGGCAGCTGCTCCACCCGCGCGCCGAACAGGTCAATCCGCTGCCCGCCGGTGATCTTCGTGTACAGCCCGAAGTCCCGGGCCACCTCGCCGATCGCGATCAGCTTCTCCGGCGTGACCTCGCCACCGGGTATCCGCGGCACCACCGAGTAGGTCCCGTCGCGCTGGATGTTGGCCAGGAAGTGGTCGTTGGTGTCCTGCAGCGACGCCTGCTCGCCGTCGAGGATGTAGCCGCCGCCCAGCGAGGCCAGGATGGAGGCCACCGCAGGCTTGCAGATGTCGCAGCCGCGCCCGCGCCCGTGCTCGGCGACCAGCTGCGAGAAGGTCCGGATGCCGCGTACCCGCACGATGTCGAACAGTTCCCGGCGGCTTGAGTCGAAGTGCTCGCACAGCGCCTTGGACTGCGCCACGCCCGCCTCGGTGAGCAGTTGCTTGAGCAGCGGCACGCAGGAGCCGCAGGTGGTACCGGCACGGGTGCACGCCTTGACCGCCGGTACGTCGGCGCAGCCCTGTTCCCGGATCGCGGTCAGGATGGTGTCCTTGGTGACGCCGTTGCAGGAGCACACCTGGGCGCTGCCGGGCAGGCCGGCACCCGGGTCGCCGG
>DATEJJ010000094.1:0-3870 GCA_035278125.1 Rugosimonospora sp. | reverse complement strand
ACAGAACGGCACGAGCGACCATCCTGGTCGAAGGCGAATGGCTGGAAGCCGTCTCCGGAGGGACGCGCGAGATCATCGACCCCGCGGACGGCCTGCCCCTCGCCGTGGTCGCCGAGGGCGACGAGAAGGACGCGGAAGCGGCGGTGGCCGCCGCCCGCCGCGCGTTCGACACCACGAACTGGTCCACCGACCGGCCGCTGCGCATCCGGTGCCTGGAGCAGTTGCACCAGGCGCTGACCGACCACCGCGAGGAGCTGCGCGAGCTGACCATCGCCGAGGTCGGCGCCACCCGTACCGCCACCTACGGGCACCAGCTCGACGTACCTGTCGAGATCGTGCGCTACTACGCCGAGCTGCTCAAGACGTACCCGCTGACCGAGAGCCTGCCCGATGTGGACAGTCGCGGGCAGCGGCACCAGCGCTGGGTGGAGAAGGAGGCCGCCGGGGTGGTCGCCGCGATCATCCCGTACAACTACCCGACCCAGATCGGGCTGGCCAAGCTCGCGCCGTCGCTGGCCGCCGGCTGCACGGTGGTACTCAAGGCCGCACCGGACACGCCGCTGATCACGCTGGCGCTGGGCGAGCTGATCGCCGCGTACACCGACATCCCGCCCGGCGTGGTCAGCGTGCTGTCCTCATCGGACACCGCGGTGGGCGAGGTGCTGACCACACACTCCGATGTGGACCTGATCACCTTCACCGGCTCCACCGCCACCGGCCGGCGCATCATGGCGGCGGCCAGCCGTACCGTGAAGAGGATCTTCCTGGAACTGGGCGGCAAGTCCGCGATGGTCCTGCTGGACGACGGCGACGCCGGGGCCGCGGCGCTGATGGCGGCCTTCAGCGTCTGCTCGCACGCCGGTCAGGGCTGCGCGATCGCCACCCGCATGGTGGTGCCGCGGCAGCGCCACGACGCGGTGGTGGAGCAGGTCGCCGGGCTGATGGGTCGGGTCGTGTACGGCGATCCGGCCGACCCCGACACCTACATGGGACCGCTGATCAGCCAGCGCCAGCGGGACAAGGTGGACGGCATGGTCGGCCGGGCGGTCGCCGCCGGCGCCACCCTCGTCACCGGCGGCACCAAGGTGGATCCCGGCTTCTTCTACCCGCCGACCCTGCTGTCCAATGTGGACCCGGACAGCGAGATCGCACAGGAGGAGGTCTTCGGCCCGGTGCTCGCGGTCATCCCGCACGACGGCGACGGCGACGCGGTCCGCATCGCCAACAACTCCGTCTACGGGCTGTCCGGTGTGGTGTTCGGTGTGGACACCGGCCGGGCGCTGGGCGTGGCGCGCCGCATCCGCAGCGGCACCATCAGCATCAACGGCGGCAACTTCGCCGGCCCGGACGCGCCGTTCGGCGGGTACAAGCAGTCGGGTATCGGCCGGGAGATGGGGGTGGCCGGGCTGGAGGAGTTCCTGGAGCGCAAGACGTTCGCGACGGTCGTCGCGCCATCACCACCGCACGAGGAGGTCACATGAGCGCGCAGCGGTACCGCGTCGTCCAGTGGGCGACCGGCAACTCCGGCACCCGTACCATGCGGGAGGTGATCCGGCACCCCGGGCTCGACCTGGTCGGTGCGCTGGTGTACGACCCCGCGAAGGACGGCGTGGACGCGGGCAAGCTCTGCGGCGAGAACCCGATCGGCGTCACCGCCACCACAGACCGCGCGGCGGTGCTCGGGCTGGGCGCCGACTGCGCGGTGTACGCGCCGCGCGCGACGGGTACCGGCGCCAGCCGGGCCGGGCTCGGCCTGGCCCAGGTGCTCGACGACGCGGTGGCGCTGCTGGAGTCCGGCACCAACATCGTCACCATCTGCACCGACTTCCACGCCGGCGGGGTGCGGCTGGGGGAGGACGGGCGGGCGCGCGTGCTCGACGCGTGCGCGCGGGGCAACTCGTCGCTGTACCCGACCGGAAGCAACCCGGGATTCATGACCGACGCCCTGCCGTACGCGCTGCTGTCGATGCAGCGGCGGGTCGACCTCGTGGAGATCGAGGAGTTCGGTGACGTGTCCCGCCGACCCTCGCCGCACATGCTGTTCGACCAGATGCGCTTCGGCAAGCCGCTGCCGGAGTTCCACGCGGAGCGGCGCGCCTCGCACCTGCTGGGCGAGTACGGTCCGCCGATGGGTGCGGTGGCCCGCGCCGCCGGCTTCGTGGTGGACGACTGGACCGCGGTGGGCGAGGTGGCCGCGGCGGCGCGTGACGTGTCGATGATCGCGGGCGAACTCAAGGCGGGTACCGCCGCCGCCCAACGCACCACCATCACCGGGCACCGCAGCGGCGCCGCGGTGGTGCGGTTCACCCAGTACGCCTACTGCACCCGGGACGTGGACCCGGCGTGGGACCTGCGCCCGACCGGGTGGCGGATCCGGGTACACGGCGACGCGCCGTTCGACGTCGACCTCGCGTTCCCGGTACCGCTCGCGGACCTGGGGGACTACGTGCCCGCGTACAACGGGAACCGGGCGGTCAACGCCATCCCGTACGTGTGCGCCGCCAAGCCCGGCCTGCTCACCATCGAGGACCTGCCGCCGATCCTGCCCACCGGCCCGCGCCCCGCGTGAAACGTCAGGCAACCCTCGACTAGCCGATCGGCTACGCCCGGCCCGACGCCGTCTGTTACCCTCGCCCGGTGGTGGCATCAGCGCGGCCGGCACCGGCCGGCGGAAGGAGGTTCACTCCGCCGACCCCGGTGAAGGCGCGCATCATCAACGCGGCGCTCGACCTGTTCGCGGTACACGGCGTGGGCGGTACCTCGCTGCAGATGATCGCCGATCACATCGGCGTGACCAAAGCGGCGGTGTACCACCAGTTCAAGACCAAGGACGAGATCGTGGTCGCGGCGGCCGAGGCGGAACTGGCCCGGCTGGAGGCCGTGCTGGACGCGGTCGAACAGGAGCAGCCGACCCGGGCGGATGCGCGCGAGGAGTTGCTGCGCCGCATCGTGGACCTGGCCGTCGAACGCCGCCGGATGGAGGGCACCCTGGTCGGCGACCCGGTACTCAACCGGTTCTTCGCCCGCCACGACCGGTACCGGCAGGTGATGGACCGGCTGCGCCGCCTGCTGATGGGCGACGACGCCGGCCCCGAGGCGCGCGTACCCGCGGCCATGCTGCTGGCCGCCATCGGGGGGGCCGCCATGCACCCGCTCGTGGCGGACCTGGACGAGGACGCGATGCGGGCACAACTCCTGCGCCTGGCCCGGCGCTTCCTCGACCTGCCCGACTGAGCGGCCGGCAGGTTCAGATCATCCCCGCCGCGCGGCCACCCCCGGTGGCACCATGGTGGCAACCGGATGAACCGGGGAGGTGAGTCAGGTGGTATCCCCGCCCGTACTGTCCGTGGAGCGCCTCGTCCGCCAGGTGCGCCGCGCGACGCAGGTCGACATCGCGTTCGGCGGCGCGCTCGGCACCGGTGCCGGCAGCTTCGCGATCGACCAGCTCAGCGGCGCGCGTACGGGTGCCCTGCAGAACCTGCTCATCCGGGCCGGGCTCGGGCTGGGCGGCAAGGCGATGCTGCTGGGCCACCCGGTGTCGGTCGCCGACTACCGGCGCGCGGACGGCATCACCCACCAGTACGACCGGGCGGTGGCGGCCGAGGGGATGCGCTCGGTGTTCGCGATCCCGGTCGCGGTCGCCGGGGGTACCCGGGCGGTGATCTACGGCGCGCTGCGCGGGCCGCTGCCGGTGGGCGGGCGGACCCTCGACGCGGCGGTGCGGGCGGTCGGCGCGGCCACCCGCGAGCTGGAGATCGCGCAGGAGGTGGAGCGGCGGGTCGCGCAGCATCTCGCCGGGCGGCGCGGGTACCCGGAAAATGATCAGGCGGGGCGGCTCGCACAGCGGCTGCGGGACGCGCAGGCCGAACT
>DATEJJ010000093.1:0-7998 GCA_035278125.1 Rugosimonospora sp. | reverse complement strand
CGATCTCGGAGCCAAGCGCACCCGGCCACCCCAGCCGCACCGGTTCACCGGCCGGGCCACCGTGCTGGCCTGCGTGCTGGGCGCGCTGCTGCTCGCGTACGCCTACCCGGTGCGCATCTACCTCAACCAGCAGGCCCAGATCGCCAGCCTGCAGGCCAGCCAGGCGGCGCAGAGCCAGCGCATCAAGAACCTCTCCGACCAGTCGGCCAAGTGGAACGACCCCGAGTACGTCAAGGCGCAGGCGCGCAGCCGGCTGCAGATGGTCAAGCCGGGCGACGTGGCGTACCTGATCATCGACGCGGGTGCGCCGGCCACGCCCAGCAGCGACCCGGACGCGGGCCGGGCCAAGAACACCGGCCCGTGGTACGCGCAGCTGTGGTCCAGCGTGCAGGCCGCCGACAAGCCACGCACCCGGTCGTGACGATCAGCGCCGCCGACCTCGCCGCGGTCGAGGTCCAGCTGGGTCGCCGGCCCCGGGGCAGCCGCGCGGTGGCGCACCGCTGCCCGTGCGGGCTGCCCGACGTGGTGGAGACGACGCCCCGGTTGGCCGACGGCAGCCCGTTCCCCACGCTGTTCTACCTCACCTGCCCGCGCGCGGTGGCCGCGTGCAGCCGGCTGGAGTCCGACGGGCTGATGCGCGAGATGGCGCAGCGGCTGGCCGAGGACCCGGAGCTGGCCGACCGGTACCGGCGGGCGCACCAGGACTACCTGGCCCGGCGGGACGCGGTCGACGAGGTACCGGAGCTGGCCGGCACCTCCGCCGGCGGCATGCCGGGCCGGGTCAAGTGCCTGCACGCGCTGCTCGGCCACGCGCTGGGCGCCGGACCGGGGGTGAACCCGCTGGGCGACGAGGTGGCCGAGCGCATCGCGCCCTGGTGGGCGGGCGGGCCGTGCGTACCCGACCGGATAGCGTAGGCGCCGTGGAGGTCAACATCCGGCGGGCCCGGACCTCGGACGTGCGCGGCATCCGGCAGATGATCGACCTGTACGCCACCGAGCGGCGGCTGCTGTCCAAGGCGACCGTCGCGCTCTACGAGGACGTGCAGGAGTTCTGGGTGGCGGCGCGGGAGGACCGGGTGGTCGGCTGCGGCGCGCTGCACGTGATGTGGGAGGACCTGGCGGAGGTACGCACCGTCGCGGTGGACCCGTCCGCGCGCGGTCACAAGATCGGCCACCAGCTCGTCGCCGCGCTCCTCACGACAGCGCGCGACCTGGGCGTACGCAAGGTGTTCTGCCTCACCTTCGAGATCGAGTTCTTCGGCTCGTTCGGGTTCGTACCGATCGACGGCGCGCCGGTACCGCCGAAGGTCTACGAGGAGCTGCTGCGCTCGTACGACGAGGGTGTCGCGGAGTTCCTCGACCTGGAACGGGTGAAGCCGAACACCCTGGGCAACACCCGGATGCTGCTGCGCCTGGGGGAGCCGTGACCCGGGTAGCGGCGATCGACTGCGGTACCAACTCCATCCGCCTGCTCGTCGCGGACATCGATGGCGAGCACCTCGACGACGTCCGCCGGCGGATGGAGATCGTCCGGCTGGGCGAGGGCGTGGACCGTACCGGCCGGCTGTCCGCCGAGGCGATCGAGCGTACCCGGGTCGCCCTGGCCGGGTACGCCAAGGAGCTCTCCGACCTCGGCGCCGAGCGGGTACGCATGGTGGCCACCTCGGCCAGCCGGGACGCGGGCAACGCCGCCGACTTCCGCACGATGGTACGGGCCACCCTGGGTGCCGAGCCGGAGGTGGTCACCGGCGAGGAGGAGGCCGGGCTCTCGTTCACCGGTGCGGTACGCGGCCTGCCGCCGGACTGCCCGCCGCCCTACCTCGTGGTGGACATCGGCGGCGGCTCGACCGAGTTCGTCCGCGGCTCGTCCAGCGTGCGGCGGGCGATCAGCGTGGACATCGGCTGCGTCCGGATGACCGAGCGGCACCTGCGCTCCGACCCGCCCACGCCGGCCGAGATCGCCGCCGCCACGGCCGACATCACGGCGGCGGTGGACCGGGCGCTGGCGCACGTGGACGGCGCCAAGGCGGCGACGGTACTCGGCCTCGCCGGTTCGGTGACCACGGTGGCCGCGATCGCGCTCGGCCTGCCCGAGTACCGGCCGGACCGCATCCACCACGCCCGTATCTCCACTGTGGAGGTTTCCCGGGTGACCGGTGAACTGCTCGCGGCCACCCGCGACGAGCGCCTGGCCATCCCGGTGATGCACCCCGGCCGGGCCGACGTGATCGGCGCCGGCGCCCTGATCCTGCAGATCATCCTGGCCCGCGCCGGCGCCCCCGCCGTGGTCGCCAGCGAGCACGACATCCTCGACGGCATCGCCTGGAGCCTGGCATTGTGAGCTGCCCGAAGCTCAGCCCGTGCGGCGGACCTCGGCGCGGGACTGCTCCCGGGGCTCGGCCTCGTCCCGGGCCCACCACCAGCCGTACGTCAGCAGGTCGGGTCCGGGCATGCCGATCGCGATCCGGGCCGGCGTAGGCCCGTCGTACGTGGTGAACACGCCCGGACCGGTCTCTACGAAGCGCACCACGCCCGGCAGTTCCAGGCACGCCACGTGCAGCTCCAGCCGGCCACCCTCACCGGTGGCGAGCACCGTGTGCTCCACGTGCTGCAGTCCGTTGCGGTCGCTCACCGCTTCGTAGTCGAACGTGACGGCCCGCCCGCGTACCACGGCGGTGACGGTGATCCGGGCCACGAACGGCCCGCTCTCGGGGCCGTCGCCCCGGCCGCGGTACAGGCCGGGATGGGCGGCGAGCCGGGCCAGCAGATCCTGCACGGCCACACGGTAATGGATGAAGTCCGCCCGCGGGCATGGTGGACGGTCTAGCCTGTGCGGGGTCCGCTCGGTTCAGACCCGCGGACAGAATCAACCCCGGAAGGAATCAAACGTGAGCAATCCGGTCACCCCCGGCCAGCCTGGCGGGCAGGGGCCGTACGGCCCGCAGGGCCAGTTCGGCCCGGCGGGACCGCAAGGGCAGGCCGGCCCGCAGGAGCAGTTCGGTCCACCGCAGGACGACCCACCGCAGTTCGACGCGCAGCAGCTGGGCCCGCAGCAGCAGTTCGGCCCGGCCGGGCCGCAGCAGCCGGCCGGTACGCCGCCGGCGGTCGCGTACCCGCAGGTGCCGCGCAAGCGCGGCCGGTCGCGGCTGATCATCTCGATCGTGGCGCTGGTGGTGGTCGCCGGCCTCGGCGTCGCCGCCTACCTCGCCACCCGCAGCAGCCCGCTGCACGCCAAGGTGGGCGACTGCCTGAACGGCAGCGCGATCACCTCGACGGCGGCGCAGGACGCCGGCGACATGAAGATCGTCAATTGCGGCAGTGCCGACGCGAAGTTCATGGTGGTCGGGAAGGTGGACAACAAGACCAAGACGGAGTTCACCGCGTCCACCAGCAACCCGTGCACCGCGTTCCCCACCGCGACCACCGCGCTGTGGGGGCAGACCAGCGGCGACAACGGGTTCATCCTCTGCCTCGCCGACAAGTAGTCGTCGGCGGCCGGCACCGCGCGGGCGGCACGGAGTGACATCCGTGCCGCCCGCTGCGATGTGCGCCACGCCCCGCACGCCTTTGCGGGGACGGTTCGCGCATGATTGGCTACGCGCGTCAACAATCTCGCAACATGCCATGAACGTCGCGACAACCTCTAGGCGCCAGCCGATGACGACTGACTGACAGGAGGCACGGCCCCGATGGGCGAGATGGTGAGCTACCCGAGCAACGGTGGATCGAGCGAGGGCTACCTGGCGGTGCCGGCGTCCGGCGGCGGGCCCGGGGTGATCGTGATCCAGGAGTACTGGGGCCTGGTCCCGCACATCAAAGAGCTGGCCGAACGCTTCGCCGGCGCCGGCTTCGTCGCGCTCGCCCCGGACATGTACCACGGCCTGCACGCCACCGAACCCAGCGAGGCGGTAAAGCTGATCATGGGCCTGGCCATGGACCAGGCCGCCAAGGACATGGCCGGCGCGGCCAGCTACCTGGCCGGGCGGGCCGACGTGAACGGCGGCATCGGCGTCGTAGGTTTCTGCGCCGGCGGCAGCCTCGCGCTCTGGTCGGCCACGCTGTCCGAGAAGATCGTCGCGGCCGTCGGCTTCTACCCGGCCATGCCGTGGGAGCGGATGAGCCCGAAGTGGAGCAACTACGCCGGCAAGGCCGCGATGATCCACTGCTCGGAGGGCGACGGTACCTCCGCCGCGCCCGGCATCCAGACCGCCCGGCAGGCCATCGAGGAGGCCGGCGGCGAGGTCATCCTGTACGACTACCCCGGCACCCACCACGCCTTCTTCAACGACGACCGACCCGAAGCCTACGACCGGGCCGCGTCGGCGAGTTCCTGGGCCCGCACGCTCGAACTGCTGCGCGCCCGCCTGAAATGACCGCGCCCGCCACCAGCGCCGGCGACATCGAGCGCCAGGCGCGGGGCGTGCGCGACCTGGTCGGGCTGGACGCGGCGGTGAGCGCGTGCCGGGCCTGCCCGCGGCTCGTGGCCTGGCGGGAGGATGTGGGCGCCGCGCGCCGCGCCGCCTTCCGGGACCAGGAGTACTGGGCGCGGCCGGTAGCCGGGCTCGGTCCGGCGGACGCGCGGATCGGCATCCTCGGGCTGGCCCCCGCCGCGCACGGCGGCAACCGTACCGGCCGGATCTTCACCGGCGACCGCTCCGGCGACGTGCTGTTCGCCGCGCTGTACCGCGCCGGCCTGGCCAACCAGCCGACCAGCGTGGCCCGCGACGACGGCCTGGAGCTGCGGCAGACCCGGATCTTCGCGGCGGTGCGCTGCGCGCCGCCGGACAACAAACCCACCCCGGCCGAGCGGGACACCTGCGCGCTGTGGCTGCGCCGCGAGGTGGAGCTGATCAGGCCCACCCTGCGCGTCGTGGTCGCCCTGGGGGCGTTCGCCTGGGCCGCGTGGTGGCCGACGCTGATTTCGGTGTACGGCCACCGCCCGCCCGTCCCGCGCCCCACGTTCCGCCACGGTGCGCTGGTACCGTCCTCCTCAACCGCGCCCGCGCTGCTCGGGTCGTACCACGTCAGCCAGCAGAACACCTTTACCGGCAAGCTCACACCGGCGATGCTGGACGACGTGCTGGCCCGCGCGAAAGGCGTGGCCGACCTGGATTGATCGACCTCGGGTAGACGTTGGGGGTGCTCGCCTGCGCCAAAACCCGGCTCCGGCTGTACCCCCCGGGGACTGGCCGTGAACAACGACGTACGCCGGCTCTGGCCGCTCGTCGCCGTCGGCGCGTTGCTGGCCGCGGCGACCGTGGCGGCTGCGCTGTCCAAGCCCCAGATCAGCCGGGTTCCGTTCAACCTCCCGGTGAACCGCCCGTCGGTCGCGCCGAGCCCGGCGCAGGAGAGCCCGTTCGACGCGGCCGGCGCGCCGCTGCTGTCCCACCGGCCCGCCCCGGTGATCCAGCTCGGCTGGCTCGGCGGGCTGATCGAGGTGGCCTGCGGCATCCTCCTCGCCGCGCTGGCCGGGGTACTGATCTTCCTGCTGCTGCGCGGGTCGCTGCGTACCCGGGCGGGTCGGCTGCTGGTCGAGGCGGAGCGGCAGCCCACCCAGCCGCGGCGCGAGGACGTGCTGGCCGCCGTCGACGCGGGACTGTCCGACCTGGACGACGACCGGGACCCGCGCCGCGCGGTGATCGCCTGCTGGGTACGCCTGGAGCAGGCCGCGGCCGCCGCCGGTACCCCGCGGGAAGCCGGTGACAGCCCGACCGACCTGGTGGTCCGCCTGCTGCACGCGCACCAGGTCAGCGCGCGCGTCCTGTACGCGCTGGCCGACGTGTACCGGCTGGCCCGGTACGCGACCCGTACCGTCGACACGGGCATGCGCGACCAGGCCCGGGCCGCCCTGACCCAGCTGCGCGCCGAGTTGACCACCTCGCGCTCGGGACCGCTGGAGCAGGTGCCATGACGACCGGCGAGCCGCTCCGGCCGCAGGCGAGCCTGGACGACCTGCTCACGTACGAGGAGCCGAAGCCGACCTCGCACCGGGAGCGGCCGACCCGCTGGCTGCTCCGCTCGGTGCTGGTCGCCGCCGCCGGTGCGCTCGTCGGGTACGCGATCCTCCGGCTGTCGGGTCTGTACGTGCCGTACCTGCTCCTGTTCGCGGCCCTGTTCACGGTGCTGCTGCTGCGCCGGGTGCTGCGCGGGGTACCGGTGCGCCCGGTACCCGAGTCGCTGCGCCAGCCACCCGCGACCCCGGTGGCCGGCGAGGGCGGCTGGGGCGACCGCGACGGGCTCCAGCTCGCCGTGACCGCCTGGGACGCCCGGCTGTCCTGGCTGCACTCGCGCACCGATCCGCGGCAGTTCATCCGCTCGGTGCAGCCCCGGCTGGTGCAGATCATGGACGAGCGGCTGCGGCTGCGGCACGGGGTCACCATCGAGGGCGACCCGCAGCGCGCCCGGGAACTGCTCGGCGAGCAGCTGTGGCTGTTCGTCACCCGGCCGGTGACCAAGAACCCGACGCCGCGCGAGTTCGCCGCGCTGGTGAAACACGTGGAGGAGATGTGAGGAATGACTGACGCGTTGCCGGCGTACGAGGTGGGCCGGCTCGGGCGCGGCGTGCTGGACGCGGTGGGCACCGTGGTCGTGGGCAAGCGGGAGGCGCTGGAGCTGGTCCTGGCCGGCATCCTCGCCGGCGGCCACGTGCTGCTGGAGGACCTGCCCGGCCTGGGCAAGACGCTGACCGCGCGCAGCTTCGCCCAGGCCCTGGGCATCGAGTTCCGCCGGCTCCAGTTCACGCCCGACCTGCTGCCCGCCGACGTCACCGGCTCGTTCCTGTACGACCAGCGCAGCCACGACTTCACCTTCCGGGCCGGGCCGATCTTCACCAACCTGCTGCTCGCCGACGAGATCAACCGGACCCCGCCGAAGACCCAGGCCGCGCTGCTGGAGGCGATGCAGGAGAAGCAGGTATCGGTGGAGGGAACGACGTACGGGCTGGACGCGCCGTTCCACGTGCTGGCCACCGCCAACCCGATCGAGTACGAGGGCACGTACCCGCTGCCCGAGGCACAGCTGGACCGGTTCCTGCTCCGGGTCTCCTTCGGGTACCCGAGCCGGGAGGACGAGTGGGAGGTGCTGCGGCGGCGGATGGCGCGCCGCCAGGAGGAGGCGGTACTCGAACCGGTGGTCGACGCGCACACTCTGCTCGCCATGCAGGGGGCGCTGGAGGACGTGGTGGTGGAGGACTCGATCGGCCGGTACATGGTGGAGCTGGCCGCGGCCACCCGGGAGCACAACCAGGTGCTGGTGGGCGCGTCCCCGCGCGGCTCGCTCGCGCTGCTCCTGCTCGCCCGCGCCCGGGCCGCCCTGGCCGGCCGCGACTACGTGATCCCCGAGGACGTGAAGGACGTCGCGGTACCCGCGCTGGCCCACCGCATCTCGCTCAAGCCGGAGATGTGGCTGCGCCAGGTACAGCCGTCCGCGATCGTGGCCGAGGTGCTGGCCAACGTACCGGCGCCGGCCAGCGGGGCGCTGCCCAGCTACGGCGCGGGTACCGGCGCCACCGTCTCGTACGACGACCGCGCGGTCGCCGACCCGTACCGGTTCACCGCGCCGCCGCGGGGAGGCCGGTGACCAGCATCCGGCCCGCCGTGCCACGGCCTCGCGCGGTACCGCCGCCGGCCCGGCCGACCCGCACCGAGTCCTGGGTACCCACCCGGGCGCTGGGGCGCGCCGTGCTCGTGGTCGGGCTGCTGCTCTTCGTCGCCGTGCTGCTGGGCCGGGTGGATCTGGTGGTGCTGGCCACGCCGTTCGCCGTCGGAGCCGCGCTCGGAATGTGGCGCCGCCCCCGCGCGCTGCCGGTGGTCGCGGTCCACGCGGCCGAGGAGATGCTCTCCGAGGGGCGGGAGCTGAGCGCCACCGTCACCGTGGGCAACCCGGACCCGGTGGGCTTCGACCTGGTCGTCCTGCGTACCACCGCCTCTCCTTACCTGCGGCTGCGCCGGCTGGACCGCCCGTACGTCATGGCGGTCGGCGCCGGGGAGTCACAGGGCG
>DATEJJ010000092.1:0-7657 GCA_035278125.1 Rugosimonospora sp. | reverse complement strand
TGCCGTACCGCGCGGGGCGCCTGGAACACCGCCACCGCGCCCTGCGGCACCGTACTGACGTCCGGAATGTCCGTCTCGTCGTCCGGTGGGCCGGGATCGTGCGAGTGGGGAGGGGATGACGTCATGACAAGTCCTCTGGGGCAAGGGACTCGTGAACGCGGATTCGGGACGCGACGAGCCTGGGCAGGCGGCGGGGGGCCGCCTGTTCCCGAGTGGCGCGCCAGTCCGTCAGCGCGGTCCGGATGACCATGCGAGCAGGGCGGTCTGGATCGACGTGCCGAAATATGTACGACGTGGTGACCATCGCCAGGGCGATCTCCCACGCCGGGAACAGGTCGAACTTGAGGGTGAACATGTAGTGGATCAGCATGTACACCGGTACGAGGAGCACGAACAGTCCGTACTGGGCGTACGGCAGCTGGAACGGGAGCGTGTAACCCGGTGGACCAAGGTAGACAAGGCGGGCCCGGTAGATGTCGTCATCCGTACGCAGCCGCATCCGTTGCCTACTTGAACGCCAGGTTGATCAGGTAGTCCCCCACGAAGAACAGCGACACCGCGCCGGCGATGAAGGCCAACCCGATGATCGCGATCGCGGAGCTGGTCAGCACGCGGGAGATCTCGCCCTTGCTGGCCCGACCGATGAAGATCACTCCAAGCACTGCCAGCAGGATAGGTGCGATCTTGCTGGCGAAGAACGAAACGACTCCTGTCGTGTTGATGTCACTTGGTTGGCCAGGGGCGGTGGGTGCGAGCTTGCCAGTCACCACCGCGAGCACGTCCCCGGCGTGCGTCACGTGCGTCAACACCGCCTGGCCGAGCTCCATGAAGATCATCTTCTTCCTCCCCAGCACGCGACTGGCGCTTGCACCCTCCGCGTCATAGCCTCTCTGAAAACTCCACCGTGTGGAACCAGCTCGTAACTCTGCGTTTCAGTCCCACAGTCGGTAATAGTGCCGAGCGTACGTTGCGACCTGTTATCGAACAAGGTACGAAGACTGTGGCTGGCGTGCCTAACTTGCCCACGACTGCGCAGGTCAGAGCATAGGTGGGGGGTTCGGAGAGGGCCCCGCCGGGGGATCCTGGGAGGTACGGTGCGAGCCGGCGTTATTTGGTGGATCGTCACCCTTGCGACGTGTGTCGCGGGTGGTCTGCTCGTGGCCGTCTCCGGGCGCCTGCTCGGGCGGGTACGCGCCGCGGCGAACTGGCCGACCGCACCTCCGGTCGGCCGGGGCGGGCGGGTACCCGCGTTCGCCGGCGCGGCGGTCGGGCTGGTGCTGCTCGCCGGTGCTGCGGCGCTCACCACGCTCCAGTTCACCCGCCCGGCGCACCTGGTCGGCTGGCTGCCACCCGCCGGCGCGGCGGTCGTCGTGCTGGTCGCGGGCGGCTTCGCCGCTGGCAAGGAGGCCGAACGGGCCGAACTAACCGCACTCATCCGTACGCCCCCCGCAGCGAAGTGGATACCCGCTCAAGATCAGGTACAGGATCGCATCTCGACCGGGGTGGATTCCACCCTGGTGGGCGATTCCGACCCCGCTGTCCCTCCTGGCGGTGAGCCCGGCTGGGTGTACCGCGACCCGGCGGGCGCCTGGTACCTGGCGGTGGCCACGGACCAGGGTCACCGGCTGGTCAGCCTCCCCGGCTTCACGCTGGTACCGGCGGGCGGGGTGGCCGGACCGCTGGACCTGGCCGGCAGCGTACAGATCTCCGTCTACCCCGTGGCCGACCCGCCGCCGCACGCGGGCCGGCCGGCCGGGCAGGTACGCGGCAGGGCCTAGGCTTTGCCTGGTGGAGTACCGGCAACCCGTGGTCATGGGCGTTCTCAATGTCACCCCCGATTCCTTCTCGGACGGTGGACGCTATGCCGATCTGGAGGCCGCTGTCGCACACGGTGTCCGTATGTATGAGGATGGCGCCCAGTTGGTCGACGTGGGGGGCGAATCGACACGTCCGGGTGCAGATCGGGTCGACCCGGACACGGAGGTGGCTCGGGTACTGCCGGTGATCCGCGCGCTGGCCTCGGCCGGGGTACCGATGAGCATTGACACGACCCGTGCCACGGTCGCGGCGGCGGCGCTGGAGGCCGGGGTACAGATGGTCAACGACGTCTCCGGCGGGCTCGCCGACCCGGCCATGGCCAAGGTGGTGGCCGAGCACGGCTGCCACTGGGTACTGATGCACTGGCGCGGCCACTCCCGGCACATGCGCGAGTTGGCCGTGTACAGCGACGTGGTGGCCGAGGTGCGCACCGAACTGGCAGCCCGGGCGGACGAGGCGACGGCCGCGGGCGTACCGGCGGAGCGGCTGATCCTCGACCCGGGGCTGGGCTTCGCCAAGACGCCGGAGCACAACTGGCAGCTCTCCGCCCGGCTGGACGAGATCATCTCGCTCGGTCTGCCGGTGCTCTTCGGCGCCAGCCGCAAGTCGTACCTGGGTGCCCTGCTCGCCGACGGGTCGGGCCGGCCCCGCCCGGTGGACGAGCGCGAGGCGGCCACGATCGCGACCAGCGTGCTGGCCGTGACGGCCGGCGCCTGGGGGGTACGGGTACACGACGTTTTGTCCACAGTGGACGCGATGCGGGTACTGGAGGCGACGTGCCGGGCACGATCGAGCTGACCGGGTTGCGTGCGCGGGGGTACCACGGGGTCTACGCCTTCGAGCGTGCGGCGGGCCAGGACTTCGTGGTCGACGTGCGGCTGGAGTTGGACCTGGAGCAGGCGGCCAGCACGGACGACGTGGCCGACACCGTCCACTATGGAGAGCTGGCCGAGCGGCTGGTGGGGATCGTGGGCGGCGAGCCGGTGAACCTTGTCGAAACACTGGCTGGCCGGCTGCTGGACGCGTGCCTTGCGGACCCGCGGGTGACCGCGGCCACAGTGACGGTACACAAGCCGGCAGCGCCGATACCCTATGAATTCGCCGATGTGGCCGTGACGCTGCGCCGCGAACGCTCCACCGCATGACGCTGGCCCTGCTGTCCCTGGGCAGCAACCTCGGCGACCGGGTGGCCCACCTGCGGCTGGCGGTGGCCGCGTTCGAGGAGGTCCTGGTCGCGCTCTCCGGGGTGTACGAGACGCCGCCGTGGGGCGACCCGGACCAGCCGGCGTACCTCAACGCCGCCGTGCTGGTGGCCGACGCCGGTGCGGCGCCGGAGGACTGGCTGGAACGGGCGCAGGAGGTTGAGCGCCGGGCCGGCCGGGTACGGGACCCGCAGCGCCCGTTCGGTCCGCGTACCCTGGATGTCGATGTGATCGCGGTCTGGACGCCCGAAGGGGAGCCGGTCATCTCGACCGACCCCGGTCTGACGTTGCCGCATCCGCGGGCGCACCTGCGGGCGTTCGTCCTACGGCCGTGGCTCGACATCGCACCGTACGCGGCCCTGCCGGGGTACGGGTGGGTCAATGACCTGCTCCGCACCGAGGCGGTCGCGGCCGACCTGCCCGACCTGCGCGCCCGACCCGACCTGGCCCTGGAGTGAACACCGGATGAGTACCGCCAGCCGACCGCCGAGCAGCCGCGACAAGAGCCGCGGCGAACCGCCACGGATGCAGCCCACGCGGCCCGCGACCCTGGTGGTGGCCGGGCTGGCGGCGGCCGCACTCTCCTGGCTGATCATCGGCAACTTCTACGGGAACATCCCGAAGCTGCCCTGGCTGCCGCCCATCACGATCTTCGCGCTCGCGGTGGCCGAGGGCGTCCTGGCCCGGGCCACCAAGGCGCGGATCGACCGCAAGCCGGGCACGCCGCCGGTCGATCCGCTGGCGGTCGCGCGGTACGTCGTCCTGGCCAAGGCGTCCGCGCTGGCCGGGGCCATTTTCTCCGGCTTTTACGCGGGCATGCTCATCTGGCTGCTGGTGGAGGGGTTCGGCGCCGCGGCGCAGAACGACGTACCGGCCGCGGCCGGTGGCCTTGTCGCGGCCGTCGCGCTGGTCGCGGGCGCGCTGCTGCTGGAGCGCGCCTGCCGGGTACCCAAGCGCCCGGAAGACGATGAGCCGTCCGAATAATCGGGACAAGGACTTTCCTCCCTGGGCATCCACGGGTAACTTCGGGCACCGATGGGTGTGTCGGCACTGGGAGGTGGCGAGACCGAGGTCAGAGGCGGGAAACCGCTGCTGGTGGCCGGTCCGGGGGGATCCGGCCAAGGGTGGCGCGCTCCGTGGGTCGGCTCCTCTGCACCTCACGCAAGGGCTTCGCCGCAGGTAACCGGTGGCCGCAGGGGGGAGCCGCTTCGCGGCGCCTGCTTGCCTGGCCGCCTGATACTGGCGGTAGCCGGGGAGGCAGGCGTGGCCAGAGTGGCTGGAGGTGCCGCGGTGAAGCGGCCGGAATCGAGAGACAGATGACCTACGCAGACTCAGGTCAGGGGTTCCGCGACGAACCTCGATTCCGTGACGACGAGCGCTACGACGACCCACCCTTTGCCGAACAGACCCGTTACCGGGGCGAACCAGGCTTCCGTGACGAGCCGGACTTCCGCGCCGATACCGGAAGCATGCCCAAATACTCGACAGGCAGCTACCCGGCCGTGGACGACTACTCGGCCGAGCTGCCGCCCGCGCCGCCGGTGTCCCGGCGCCCGGTCAGCGCCGCCGAACTGGACGAGGTCTTCGACGACCCGCGCTACGGCGAGCCCGGCATGGACCGGATGGCCGTGCACCTCGTGTGGGAGGTGCTCCTGCTGCTCGGCTGCGTCGGCGTGTTCGTGCTGTTCCGGCAGACGCACCAGGAGGGCGTCACCGGTGCGGCGCTGACCAACCTGCTGCTGTACGCCGCGTCGCTCGGGTTCGTCGCCATCGGCATGGCGCTCAGCCTGCGGGCCGCCGCGGTCAACCTGGCCGTGGGCCCGATCGCGGCGGCCGCCGCGCTGTTCTTCGCGCTGCACTCCAACCGCGGCCTGGTCGAGGACGCGGGCGTCACGGTGCTGCTGGCGGCCGGGGTCGGCGCCGTGATCGCGGTACTGGTGACCGCCTTCCACGTACCCGGCTGGGCGGTCAGCCTGGCCGCCGCGTTCGGCGTGGTCGTCTGGATCCAGAAGCGCGCCACGCCGGCCACCAACCTCTCCACGTACCACCCCGCCGGGCAGTCGTACTACTGGTTCGGCGCGTTCGCGGCGATCTCCCTGCTCGGTGGGGTACTCGGCCTGGTCCGGCCGATCCGCCGGGCGGTGGGGCGGTTCCGGGCGGTCGGCGACCCGGCCGAGCGGCGCGGTACCGGCGCGGCGATGATCACGTTCGCCGCGCTCGTCGGGTCGGGTGCGCTGGCCGGGCTGGGCGGTGTCCTGGTCGGGCTCAGCTCCACCCGCGTCACGCCTACGGACGGGCTGCTCACCACCGGGTTCGCGCTCGGCATCGCGCTGGTCGGCGGCACGAGCGTGTTCGGCCGGCGCGGTGGGATCTTCGGCACGCTGCTCGCGGTGACCCTGTTCGTGCTGCTGATGCGGTACGGCGACGCGGCCAACTGGCGGGTGGCGCAGCTGGCCTGGGCCGCTGGCGCGATCGTGGTCGGGCTCGTGGTGACCCGGCTGATCGAGCGGTTCGGCCGGCCGCGTGGCGGGGTACTCGCGGACCTGCCGGCCGAGGAGGGGGACTGGGCCGCGCGCGGCGCCGATACCACCAACGGGACCACGGCCAACTGGTCGGGTACGCCCCGACAGGGCGGCTGGTCCAGCCAGCTGCCGGCGCGCTCGCTGGACGACACCTGGACCGGTGACGACCGGTGGGGCACGAAGTAATCCGGGTTGCCCGTAACCTCGACCCCATGACCAACGACACGTTCGACCGGCTCGCCGGGCTGAGCACCGAGGAGCTGCGGGAGCGCGCGTTCGCCCTGGCCAGGCACCGCCACGACGTGCGCTTCTTCTGGGACCTGTTCCGCCGGCTGCCGCACGGGCCGGGGGAGGGCGCGGACGGGTCGCTGGGCATCCAGTCGAGCGTGGACGAGGCGGTGACCCTCTGGCGCGAGCTCACGGGGCACGCGTACGGTGAGGAAGAGCCGCTGGTACGGGCCGCATTCATCGACTATCTGCTGGCCGGCCAGGCGGACGCACAGTCCAAATAGGACTGTTGCGGGTAAAGCGGATCTTCGTATCAATTAACGCACGCCGATGGCAGTCATACTTTCGGCCAGTGATACTCAGCCGTATGGCTACTAGTGGAGGTGGGCGGTACAGGACGGCACCCGGAATCGCCGCCCTCGTCGCCCTGATTCTGGTACTCGCATTCGGTAACCCGTCGTACGCGCGCTTCGCCGACCAGCAGAACGGGCGCACCGTGGGTGGCTACTTCCTGCAGCAACTCGCCTGGCCCCGGTGGACCTTCAGCTCCAGCGACTCGGTACGGACGCTGCTGGCAAACGACCTGAAGGCCCTGCTCCTCGTGATCCTCGCCGCGGTGTTCGCGTCACTGCTGGTCAGTTCCCAACTGGCCCGCGAGCGGGCGCACGTGTCCCAGTTCTTCGCGGGCTGGGGGTCGTACATCTTCGCCGGCGCGTTCGCCGGGCTGATCGCCGCCTGGCTGCAGGTACACGCGAGCCTCTTCGGCGCGTTGATGTGGGCGTCCGGCGGCGCCACGTACGGCCTCTTCGTCGGCTGGATCATGGGACTGGCCCTGTTCGGCGCCCGTAGATGATCTTAACTGTCCCTGCTGACGCCGTGTGGCCGCCGGACCGGCGGCCACATGCGCATTCGCGTGCGCACGCGAAGATTATCCGCCTGGTGTATCGCTTGAAAGATTCTCTGAGTAACCTCTAGTGCCATGCCCGCTGCGCAGACTCAGGACAGCCGGCAGGGTACGCGGCCGCACACCATTGTCCTCTGGGCGGGTGTCGCGCTGGCCCCCCTGGCCGCGCTGATCGTGCTGTTCAGCGGCGGTACCGGCATGCTGCGGGTGGCCGCGCTGCTGGCCATTGTCTCGGTGGCGCTGGTCGGGCTGTCCGCGGTGCTGCGGCCGGACGCGTCCAGCGTGCGGGCCGAGCTGGAAGAAGCGATCTTCGATGAGATCGACGGCCTGCGCGCCGACGTGCGGGAGGACATCACGACCGCGGCGCGCGCCACCCACAAGTCCTTCTCCGAGAAGCTGCAGAACCTGTACGAGAACGTGGAGGCGCTGCGCGGACAGGTCGACTCGGCGCGCGGCCAGTTGGACCAGGTACGCACCGCGGTGGCCAGCGGCGCGAAGCAGGGCGCCGATACGCGAAGCCGGCAGCCCGCCCCTGAGCCGGCTCAGTCCCGTCCGGTGGGTACCGCGATGGTGGGCGGCGGGGTGGTACGGCACACCGAGACGGTGCAGGTGACCACCCGCCAGACGATCGTCGACCCGCGCGCCGACGGCGACCGGGGCCGGGTGTACGGCAGCAGCCCGGTCTACGGCCACCGCGCCGAGGACCGTACCCCCACCGTGCCGCGCAGCCGCCGGGCCGACCGCGAGGAGCGCCACGACCGCGAGGAGCGCCACGACCGTGACGAGCGGCGGGACCGTGAGGAGCGGCGGGACCGTGACGAACGGCAGGTCCGCCCCGCGCGGGACGAGGGCCAGGAGCGCGGCGGGCGGGACGAGTCGTGGACCGAGCAGCGCCTGCGTGACCGGCTGCGGGACACCGGCAGCCACCTGTTCGGCGACCCGGGCCGGTTCGGCGCCTCCGGCGCTCCGGTCTCGGGTGCCGC
>DATEJJ010000091.1:0-3049 GCA_035278125.1 Rugosimonospora sp. | reverse complement strand
GCGGACGGCGGCGATGGCCGCCTCCGGCGCCTGGTGCCGGTCGGCCGCCGCGGCGAACCCGCTGTGCAGTACCTCGGCCGCGCGCGGTACCAGCTCCCCGTCGTCGGCCAGCAGGCGCAGCGCCTCCGGGTCGCGGGCGAGCAGGTCGGTGACGTACCGGGACAGCCCCAGCAGCCCGGCCAGGCGCAGCGCCACCGGCCCCTCGTCACGCAGCAGCCGCAGGTACCACGGGGTGGCGCCGAGCGACTCGGAGACCTGCCGGTACGCGAGCAGGCCGCGGTCGGGCTCGGGCGCGTCGGCGAACTCGGACAGCAGCACGGGCAGCAACTGCCGCTGGATGGCGGCGGTACGCGAGACGCCGCCGGTGAGCGCCTGGATGTGCCGCAGCGCGGCGGGCGGATCGGCGAAGCCGAGCACCTCCAGCCGCTGCCGGGCCGCGTCCGGGGTGAGCCGGAGATCGCCGGTCGGTACCCGGGCCACCGCCTCCAGTAGCGGCCGGTACAGCAGCTTCGCGTGCAGCCGGCGTACCTCCGCGGCATGCGCCACCCAGTCGGCCCGGAACGCCTCGGTGGCCTCGCGCGCCGCGCTGCCGCGGTAGCCCAGCGCGTGCGCCAGCCAGCGCAGCCCGTGCGGATCGGCGGGCACCGTGTGGGTGCGGCGCAGCTTCTGCAGTTGCAGCCGGTGCTCGACCATGCGCAGGAACTGGTACGCGCGCTCCAGCGCCTCGCCGCCCGCGCGCCCCACGTACCCGCCGGCGACCAGCGCGCGCAGAGCGTCCAAAGTGGACGTTGAACGCAGCGTCTCGTCCGCACGCCCGTGCACCAGCTGCAGCAGCTGTACCGCGAACTCGATGTCGCGCAGCCCGCCCGGCCCGCGCTTGATCTCGCGCTCCACCTCGCGCCGCGGGATGGCGTCGATGATGCGCCGGCGCATCGCCCGGATGTCGGCGACCGCCTCCGGCCGCTCCGCCGCGTGCCAGATCAGCGGGTGCAGCGCGGCCAGCCACTCCTGCCCCAGCGCCAGGTCGCCGGCTGCCGGCCGCGCCTTGAGCAGCGCCTGGAACTCCCACGTCCGTGCCCACTTGCGGTAGTAGGCCAGGTGGCTGTCCAGGGTGCGGACCAGCGGCCCGTGGCTGCCCTCCGGGCGCAGCGCCGCGTCCACCGGCCAGGCCACCTGCCCGCAGATCTCCATCAGCCGCGCCGCCACCCGGGTCGCGCCGGCCAGCTGCTCGTCCCGCTCGACCACGAAGATGACGTCCACATCGGACACATAATTCAATTCACGGCCGCCGCACTTGCCCATCGCGATCACCGCCAGGCCGCAGTCGGCGCGCCCACCCGCCAGCGTGTACGCCGCGCTGAGGGTGGCGTCGGCGAGCGTGGACAGCGCCGCCATCGTCTGCTCCACCTCCAGCCCACCGGTCAGGTCGGCCGCGGCGATCCGCAGCAGGCTGCGCCGGTACGCCATGCGCAGCCGGGGCACGGTATCCCCCTCGAAGCGCAGCGCGTACCCGTTGGGCGGCACCAGGGTGCGCCACTCCCCCCGGTGCGCGACCAGGTGGTCGCCCAGCGCGTCCGACGCGCCGAGGACCGCGGTCAGCCGGCCGCGCAGGCCCGGACTGGTGCGCAGGCTGCCCATCAGCTCGGCCGGATCCTCCACCTCGGCCAGCCGGGACAGCTGCCGCAGCGCCAGATCCGGATCGGCCGCCTGGGCCAGCGCGCGCAGCACCGCCGGCGCGCCCGGGTCGGACGGCTGCTGCGCCGCCTCGTCCCACAGGCACAGCGCGTCCCCGCCCAGCAGAGCACCGGCCCGGGCGGCGTCCGCGAAGCCGTACCGGGCCAGCTGGCCGAGGGCCGCTCGTGGCTGCATCGGCCGCTAGCCGCCGAGCAGCGGAAGCGGTCGTGCCGGATCGGCCACCACGGCCAGTTCGCCGCGCACCACCCGGGCAAACCGGTCGGCGAACGGCTGCCAGACCTCTTCGAGGTCCGGCATGATCGCGTCGCACGCCGCGACCACCGCCTCGGCGTCGTAGCCCAAGGCGTCCAGGACGGCCCCGCCGGACGCGGCCCAGCCGGCGAACATCGCGGTGTCGCATTCGATATGGAACTGGGTACCCCAGGCGCACTGCCCGATCCGGAAAGCCTGATGCGGGTACCTCGGGGAGGCGGCCAGCAGCACCGCGCCGAGCGGCAGCTCGGTCACCTCGTCCAGGTGCCACTGCAGCACGTCGGGCGCCATCGGCAGCGGCCCGAACAGCGGGTCCCGGGCGGCCGCATCGCGCTTGCCCACCAGAGTAGGTCCGATCTCCGGACCGGACACGGCCCGCTCCACGGTCCCGTTGTGCGCGGTGGCCAGCAGCTGACCGCCGAGGCAGATGGCGAGAGTGGGTACCTGGTGTCGGACCGCCTTGCGCAGCAGCCCTTCCAGCGCTGGGAACCAGGGTGCGTCGTGCGCGCCGTCGGGTCCGGGGTACGCGTTCTGCTCGCCGCCCAGGACGACGAGCGCGGCGTACCCGTCGAGGGTCTCGGGTAGCTCGTCGCCGGTGTGCGGCCGGGTGGTCTCCAGTACCAGTCCGGCCTCGCGCAGCCAGTCGCCCAACCGACGCGCGTCGTCGGTCGGATCGTTCTCCACCACCAGGGCCGTGTACTGACTCACCACGGGTCGAGAATAGTGCGACAGGTGACCGCTCCTCCGCGGTGCTTCCGCTTCAAATTACCGCTCTGAAATTTAAGCCAAATCCGGGATACTTTAAATCCGTGAACGTCGCCGACTTCGTAGCGCCCGCTTCCGGCCAGCTTGTCCGAATCACCGGCTGGGATCCTCGATACGGCGAACGATATGAGCACTTCGCGTTCGTACCCGCACCGCTGCCGCCGCGCGTCGAGCTTACCCACGCGACGCACAGGGCTGTCACCGCTGCCAGTGTGGCTGTCGCGCGCCTCGATGAAGCGGCCAAACGGCTACCTAACCCGGCGCTGCTGGCACGGCCCGCCATCCGCCAGGAGGCGGTCAGCACCTCGGCTCTGGAGGGAACCTACGCGGCACTCGA
>DATEJJ010000090.1:0-15619 GCA_035278125.1 Rugosimonospora sp. | reverse complement strand
GAACGCGGCGCGCAGGTCCTCGATCCGCCCCTGCGCCGACCACGACTCCGCGGTCCAGTCCCCGGCCGGGGTGATCGCCACGATGTTGACCACGGTGCCCGCGCGGATCGGGTAGTGCACGAGGTGGTGGCCGGGGCCCAGCCACAGCGTCTGTACCGGCCGCCGCGCGAACTCCGGCGCCTGCCCGGCCGGTACCAGGCAGCGGTACGCGCACAGCCCGGAGAAGCGCGGTACGCCCGCCCGCGCGACGTACCCGCCCACGGTGGTGTGTACCCCGTCGGCACCCACCACCAGATCGGCCACCGCCCGCGACCCGTCCGCGAACGTCAGCTCCGGCCGGTCGTCGACCTCCCGCAGTCCGGTGAGGCGGTGGTTGAGCCGCAACCACGCCGGGGGTACCGCCGCCCGCAGCACGTCGAGCAGGTCCGCGCGGTGCATGACGTAGCACTGCTCGCCGTAGCGCCGCACGCACTCGTCGCCGAGTTCCTGCGAGAACAGCACCCGCCCGTCCGCCCAGCGCCGGAACTCCCAGCCGGTCTGCAGCGCGACCGCGTGCTCCGCCAGCCGGGTGAGGCCGCCGAGCCGGCGCAGCAGGCGCGCCGCGTTCGGGGCCACGATCAGTCCGGCGCCGACCTCGGTGAGCGCCTGCGCCTGCTCGTACACCGTCGCCTCGATCCCGGCCCGGTGCAGGAACGCCGCCGCGGCCAGACCGCCGATGCCGCCGCCGACGATCGCGACGCGGGTCCGGTCGGTCGCGGCAGGCATGTCCGGCTCCCTCGCTCGTGGTGGTGCTGACCCGAGCCGCTGCCGGCGGTGTACCGGTCAGGACACCGCACTCTCCGCCGCCAGTCCGGGGATCTCCGACACATCGATCTTCTCGTTCCGGGGCAGATCGAGGTAGGGGTAGCGGCGGACGGTCGCCCGGATCTCCCGCTGCCGCGTGCCCGGCGCACCCCACAACACGGTCAGCTCGGTCCCGATCTCCGCGTGGGCGACGTCGACCGGGGCGAGTGACAGCATGGTGCGGTAGTACCAGCTGTACATGCGACCCATGGACATGCCCACGGTACGCCCGTCGCGGCGGACGAGGTCGTTGTAGATCCGCGCGGTACCGCCCTGGATCCGGTCGTCGGCGGGCATCCGCATGAGCGGGTACGCCGCCTCGTCGGGCCCGAACAGGGAGCGCGCGGTACCGAGGACGTCGTCGGTGTTCCACTCCAGGGTCACCAGCCGGCGCGGCGGGTCGGCGGCCAGCGCTTCGAGCGCCGCCCGCCCCTTGAAGTCGTGGTCGAACTTCACCATGTGCCCCCAGCCCACGTCGTACGGGGTGACGTAGCTGGCGCTGGGGTCGGGGCCGGCGCTGCCCATCGACTCGGGCACCATCAGCAGCCCCTCGGCGCGCAGGAACTCCAGCATGCCCGGGTCGTCGCCGAAGGCCGGCAGGAAATGGATGTACTCGTTGGGAAAGCCGGTCTCGGTGTGCAGCGTGTTCATGTACACGAGCGTGCCCAGCACCCGGATGCCGACCGGCTGCCCGGCCGCCATCAGCGCCTCGTACACGGCGGGGGCGTCGGCCACGTTCCCGTGGATCTCGTACGCGAGCGTGCCGCACATGCCCAGCCGCAGCACCTCCACGGGTCCCCCGGTCAGCGCCAGCCGGGTCGCCTTGACCGGGCGGTGCCGCAGGAACCGGATGTCGTGCAGGTCCTCGCCCAGCGCGGACTCGACCACCTCCAGCGAGCGCGGCCCGCCGACCTGGTAGTGGAAGCGCGTACCGGTCAGCTCCTCGGCGGTCACGTCGTAGCGGCCCGAGGCCAGCGGGTACCGCACGTGCATCGCGTGCACGTGGGTGCGGTACGTGTCCTCGTCCTCCCGGACCAGCACGCCGTGCCCGAGGATGCGACCCTGCTCGCTGCACATGATGAGGTGGGTGGACGCCCCGACCCGCAGCCGGCCGACGTTGTTGACCGCGATGTCGTTGAACATCCGGACCACGTCCGGGCCGCGCAGCCGGAAGGACGGCATCACCGAAAGCCCGCCGTGCAGGAAGCAGGACTCCTTCCAGGACAGCTGCTCGGACTGCCAGTCGCTGGCTTCCAGCGGGGCGGCGAACATGTTCAGCCGCCGCGGATCGAAGGTGGTCACGTCCCCTCCTTGACGTTCGAGGCCACGCGGGGCAGGTCGAACAGCCGCCGGGCGTTGCCGTCGACGATGGCGTCCCGGGTCGTGTCGTCCAGCGCGTCGAGCAGGCGCAGGCCGTCCGGGCCGTGGTCGTGCGGGTAGTCGCTGGCGTACAGCAGCATGCCGGCCCCGGTCATTTCGACGCTCTCCCGGATGAACTCCGGGGTGGCGCCGCCGAGGTGGGCCGGCGCCGTGGTGATGCCGAGGCTGCGCCGCAGCGAGATCGACGGCTTCTCCTGTACCCACGGCACCTCGGGCCACAGGCCCTTCCAGTCCTTGTCCAGCCGCCACAGCAGCGTGGGCAGCCAGGTGAAGCCGCACTCCGCCACCACGAACCGCAGGTCGGGGAACTTCCCCAGCACGCCCTCGGCCACCAGGCTGATGAGGTGCTGCTGGGCGATGGTCGCGTTGGACAGGTAGTCCTCGACGTACGTGGTGGTGTAGCCCTTCGTGTTGTCCGCGTGGTTGGGCGGTCCCCAGGCGTGCAAACCGACGGCCAGTTCCCGCTCGGCCGCCGCCTCGAACAAGCCGTGGAACGGCTTCTGCCCCCACGGCGCCTCGGCCCGTACCGGCAGCAGCACCTGCACGAACCCCGGCTCGCAGCCCACCCGTTCGATCTCCTCGACCGCGCCGTCGGCGTCGATCCAGGGCACCACCACGCTGGCCCGCAGCCGCGGGTCCCGGGCCAGCCACTCGTCGCGCAGCCAGTCGTTGAGGGCGGCCGCGAGCGCTTTCTGGAAGTACGGGTTGCGGTTGGCGTCGAACGTGGACGCGCAGTTCAGCAGCACGAAGTCCGCCGACGACCGGTCCAGGTACCGCTCGCAGAGTTCCTCGTAGCTGGACGGGACCACCGGCCCGGGTGCGGCGAGCGCGTCACCCAGGAAGGCCGCCTTCGGGTACGCGTAGGGCAGCCCGGCCAGCGCGACACCCGAGGGCCCGTCCCCGTGCTGGTGCTCCTCGACAAACCGCCACCAGCCGGGGGCCAGGTACGGTTTGAGCGCCGCCCACGACGCCGGCGCGCAGTGCACGTCACAGTCGATCATCGTGGCAGCCCGTACAGTTCGCAGGCGTTGGCGGCGAAGATGCGCTCGCGCACGGCCTTGGATACCGCCGCCGGCAGCGCCTGGGTCGGCGAGTCGAAGTCCCAGTGCGGGTAGTCGGTCGAGAACATGAGCCGGTTGACCAGGTTGCCGTGCGCCAGTACCCGGCGGATGTACGCGGGGTTGTCCGGCTCCTCGAACGGCTGCGAGGTGAACCAGACGCACTCGTCCAGGTACTCCGACGGTTTGCGGTCCAGCCCGACCTCGTCGCCGAAGAGTTCGAACGCGCTGTCCAGCGCCCACCGCAGCGAGCCGGCCCAGCCCACACCGCCCTCCACCATGATGACCCGGACCCCCGGTACCGCCTGGAAAAGCCCTTCGCACACCATGTTCAGCAGCTGGCTGCGGGTGGCCAGCGCCCCACCCGAGTGCTCCTCGATGTAGTACGAGGGCCACCCGGCGCCGTTGTGCAGGCCGAACTGGCCGACGTGCAGCCGGATCGGCAGGCCGTACGCGGTCGCGGCCTCGTAGATGGGCCAGTACTTGCGGCTGCCCAGCGGCTCCTCGCCCTCCCACGGGATGGCGACCTGCGCCCACCACTTCTCCGGTACCCGCCGCTCGATCTCGCGGATGGCCTCGGCGGGATGTTCCCACGGCACCACGATGGAGCCGAGCAGGCGCGGCTCCTCGGCCAGCCAGCTCTCGGCGATCCAGTCGTTGATGGCGCGGGTGAAGTCGACCGCGAGTCCGGGCGCGCCGCGCTCGTCGGTGTCGAAGTTGAGGATCCCGTAGTCGATGCCGTACGCGTCGAGCAGCTGCTCACGCATCAGCTCCAGGCTGCTGCCCGGCAGCCCGCGCTCGGGCCAGGCGTCGACCCGGCAGCCGGCGCCTTCCAGCTTCGGGAACTGGGCCAGCACCCAGCGCCGCCCGTACCGGTCGAGATGGTCGCGCCACCGCGGGGACACGTGCGCCAGCAACGAGTCCATGGACGCGGGCATGGGATGGATGTCGCAGTCGACCAGCGTCACCTTCTGCGCGGGCGCCACGGCCGGGTCGCTCAGGGTCGGGCTCTCTGTCATCGCTGGCCTCCGTCCAGTGCCCCCGGCACCCGCTTGTTGTCCACAGTGGACGGCAGGAATTCGCGGATGTAGCGGGCCGTCTCCGCCGGTGCCTGCATGTGCGGGAAGTGCCCGACGCCGGGCATGAGCACGAACCGGCTGTCGGGCAGCGTCGAGGTGGCCCGGCGGTACGCCGCGACGCTGTTGCGCTCGTCCTGGCCCCACAGCACCAGCACCGGCCGCCGGATCCGGTGCAGGTCGGCCTCGAAGCACGCCTCCGCCTTCAGCCCGCGCAGGCCGCAGATCCGGTTGCGCAGGTACAGCCAGGTGTCCTCACACCCGGGCAGCTGCGCGCCCGCGGAGCGCGCCGCGTAGAAGACCTCCGGGAGGGTACCCGGCGGGATCCCCCACAGGTTGCGGTGCATCGCCTCCTGGCCGGCGGCGGTCCGTCCCTGGGCCGTGTAACCCTTGCCGAACCGGGGAAACACCGCACGGATCCGGGTACCCCAGGAGGCGTGCCGCACGATGCCCGCGGCGTAGCTGGGGATCACCAGGCCGCGTACCCGCTCGGGGTGGGCCAGCGCGAACGGCAGCGCGAAGGTGCCGCTGAACGAGGACGCGACCAGCACCGCGGAGTCCAGGCCGAGCCCGTCGAGCAGCGACGTCATGTAGTCCACCGCGTGCGCGCGCAGGTCCGCCACGGTGGTGTAGTCGAACCGGCCGCTGCGCCCGAACGCGGGCCGGTCGATCGCGAACATGCGCAGGTCGGCTTTCATCTCCGCCATCAGCGGCGCGAAGTTCCAGCCTTCCCCGTCGCCACCGTGCATCAGGACCGCCGGTACCCCGTCGCCGTACTCGACCACGTGGGCTCGGATCCGCGGCCGTTCCAGGTCGAGCAGGTGGTGCTTGGCGTCGACCCCGTAGTGGTCGAGGACGGCGCGCTCCAGTTCCTCGTACGATCCCACGGTGCTCCCTCAGTAGCGGACCTTGCCGTAGTCGACTTCCTGCACCGGGAAGGTGGCCGCCCGCTCGCCGAGCGCCCGCATCCGCTGCCGCATCTCGCCGGCCGGCAGGTGGTGGTAGCTGCCGTGTCCGGGCAGCACCCATTCGAAGGTGAGTTCCTCGGCGCCGCGCGCGACGGAGTCGGCCAGCGTCTTGATGGAGTCGTAGACGACGCTGTCGGCCACGTCCAGGTCCTGCTGGGACTTCGACCAGAAGAAGGCGTCGCCGGTGAAGCAGAACTTGTCGTCCGCGAGGAACAGCGTGCTGCCCGCGGTGTGGCCGGGGAACGGGTGCGCGATCACACCCGGGCCGATCTCCTTCGGCTCCCGGCCGCGGATGACGCCGTCGGCGTCGGGCCGGGAGTGCAGGTCACCCTCGTGGATCCACAGCTTGGCGCCGAAGGCGTCGGCGTACTGCCGGCCGTGCGCGACGTGGTCGAGGTGGGTGAGCAGGACGTCGGTGACGGTGCCGACCCGCTGCTGGTACCGGCGGGCCAGGGCGGGGCGCCACCGCGGGGTGTCGACCATCATCGCGGTACCGTCGGGGCGGCGCAGCAGGTACGAGGTGGCGCCGTAGGTCTGCGGCGAGGAGTGTCCACACAGGAGCACGGTGCCGTCCTCGTCCAGCGGCATCGGGAACGGATCCGACTCCGACTCCCACTCGTCCGCCGGCGGGTGCACCGACCGGGACGGGCAGGCGTGCGCGGCCATGTAGAGCTGCCGGACCTCGTCCTCGGTCTCCGGCTGGCGCACCACAGTGGACAGTCCACCGTACCCGCCGCCGGGACGGTAGACCACCATGGACGGCGCGTACTGGCGGGACAGGTTGCAGTTCAAGCACCGCTCATCGATATACCAACCCGTGTTGTCTTCCTGGCTCATGTCCTGGACTCCACTCTCACAACAGATCACACGACTTCCACTATATGGCAATCCGAGCGCCCTGTCGACACCCGTCCGGCAGGCCCCGCGCGCGGTCGTGGCGGTGCCGGGCCGCGACGATGTCGTCGTGGTGGGTGTTGGCCCACGCGGTGAGGCCGACCAGCGGCTCGACCAGCGTGCGCCCCAGTTCGGTCAGCGCGTAGTCGACCCGCGGGGGTACCGTCGCGTGCGGTGTCCGGGTGACCAGGCCCTCGCGTTCGAGCATGCGCAGGGTGAACGTGAGCATGCGCTGGCTGATGCCGTCGATCAACCGGTGCAGCTCGCAGAACCGGTACGTCCGGTGCCACAGCAGGAACACAATCAACACACTCCACTTGTCGCCCACGAGGTCGAGCAGCTCCCGGGTCGGGCAGGTCGCCCCGGCGGGGACCGGTACCGGCACCTGGATGTGCGCAACTGACATGGCCGTGCCTCCTTGCGTCATCTGCTGGCGAACGTCAGGTACAGCAGCACGAGATTCAGCGCCACGATGGCGGCGGTCACCACCGCGGCGACCACCTTGAGCACGAGGGTGTTGGTGAACGCCCCCATGAGCCGGCGCTCGCTGGTCAGCCAGGCCAGCGGGAGGACCGCGAACGGGATACCGATGCTCAGCAGCACCTGGCTCAGCACCAGGGCCGCGGTCGGGTCGGCGGAGAAGGACAGCAGGAGCAGCGCCGGTACCAGCGTGAGCCCGCGGCGGGCCAGCAGCGGGACCCGGGCACGCAGCAGGCCCGACATCACCACCGCGCCGGCGTAGCAGCCGACCGCGGTCGAGGCCAGCCCGGAGGCGAGGATGCCGACCGCGAACGTGACGCCGATGGCCGCGCCGAGCGCGTGGGAGATGGCCGCCTGGGCGCCCTCGATCGTGCTGACTCCGGCCACGCCGTGCAGGTTGGCGGCGGCCAGCACCAGCAGGCTGATGTTCACCGAGCCCGCCACCACCAGCGCGGTGGTCACGTCCCACCGGGTGGCCCGCAGCAGGCGCCGGATCCGGGCCGGGTCCGGGTCCACGCCGTGGCGGTCGCGCACCAGCGACGAGTGCAGGTACACCGCGTGCGGCATCACGGTGGCGCCCAGCATGCTCGCGGCGAGCAGGACCGTGGGCGTACCCGCGAAGCGCGGGGCCAGCCCGCCCGCCGCCCGGCCCCAGTCGACGGTGCTGACGAACAGTCCCGCGACGAAGCCGACCGCGATGACGGCCAGCAGCCCCAACACGGCCAGTTCGAAGGCCGGCTGGCCACGGCGGGACTGCACGGCGAGAATCGCCATCGACACCAGACCGACGATCAGGCCGCCGAGCGGCAGGGGTACCCCGAAGAGGATCTCCAGCGCGATGGCGCCGCCGATCACCTCGGCCAGGTCGGTCGCGGCGGCGACCAGCTCGGCCTGGGCCCAGAACGCGAGCCGGCCACGGCGGCGCAGCCGGGCGCCGAGCAGTTCCGGGAGGCTGTGCCCGGTGACCAGCCCGAGCTTCGCGGACAGATACTGCACGACCACCGCGATCGCGTTGGCGGCCACCAGCACCCACACCAGCAGGTAGCCGTACCCGGCGCCGGCGGCGACGTTGGCGGCGATGTTGCCGGGGTCGACGTACGCGACGGCCGCGACGAACGCGGGCCCGAGCAGCCGCGCGAGGCGCCACCGGGGCCGCACCTCGGCCGGTACGGTCGCGCCGGTCAACTCCCGCACGGCCATCACAGGTCGAGGACGAGCCGCGGGCCGCGCGCCCGGGAGACGCAGATCATCATCGTTTCACCGGACTTGCGCTCCCCGTCGCTGAGCACCGAGTCGCGGTGGTCCGGCTCGCCGTCGAGCACCTCTGTCTCGCAGGTACCGCAGATCCCCTCGGTGCAGGAGTACGGCACCGGTACCCCCGCCTCCCGGACCACCGCCAGCACGCTGCGCCCGGGCGGCACCTGGAGCCGCGTGCCGGTGCGGGACAGCACCACCTCGAAGGCGCGGTCGTCCGACGCCCCGTCCGGCGCCACCGCCCGGAACCGTTCAAAGTGGAGGGTCTCCGGCGGCCACGCGCGGCACCGCTGCCGTACCGCGGCCAGCAGCGGCTCGGGCCCGCAGCAGTAGACGAGCGTACCGGCGACCGGCCGGCCGAGGTACGCGTCGAGGTCGAGCAGCCCGTACCGGTCCTGCGGGCGTACGCACACCGCGTCCCCGTACGCCTCCAGTTCGGCCACGAAGGCCATGGACGCGCGGGTCCGGCCACCGTACAGCAGCCGCCACTCCGCGCCCGCCGCACGGGCCGCGGCCACCATCGGCAGCAGCGGCGTGATACCGATCCCGCCGGCCACGAACAGGTACCGCCGGGCGGGGCGGAGCGCGAAGTCGTGGTGCGGCCCGCTCACCCGCACCGGTACCCCGGGGTGCAGCCGCTCGTGCACGTACGCCGATCCGCCGCGGCTGCCGGGCTCGCGCAGCACACCGATCCGCCACGACGCACGGTCCGCCGGATCGCCGCACAGCGAGTAGTGGCGGACCAGACCGTTGCCGAGCGCGAGGGCGATGTGCGCGCCGGGCCGCCACTCCGGCAGCGGCCCGCCGTCCGGACGGCGCAGGGTCAGCAGCACCACGCCGTCAGCGATGCCGGCCCGGTGGGCGACCACCAGCCCGACCGCGAAGTCCCGCGCCGGCGCCACGGCTAGCCGCCCTGGGCGAGGCGGGCGGCGTCCACGGTGTTGCGCAGCAGCATCGCGATCGTCATCGGGCCGACCCCGCCGGGTACCGGCGTGATGCGGGACGCGATCGGCGCCACCGCGTCGAACCGGACATCGCCGCGCAGGCCGCCGGGCCCGCGGTGGATGCCCACGTCGACGACGACGGCACCGGGCCGGACGTGGTCGGGCCCGATCAGCTCGGGCACCCCGGCGGCCACCACGAGCAGGTCGGCCCGCCGGCACACCGCGCGCAGGTCGGCCGTGCCGCGATGGCAGACCGTCACCGTGGCGTTGCGTTCCAGCAGCATCGCCGCCAGCGGCCGGCCGACCAGGTCGGAGCGGCCCACGACGACCGCCTCGGCACCCGCGATCGGCAGGTCGTAGGCGTCCAGGATGGCGATGACGGCGGACGGGG
The DNA here is from genome assembly GCA_035278125.1 of Rugosimonospora sp. Classification (GTDB taxonomy): domain Bacteria; phylum Actinomycetota; class Actinomycetes; order Mycobacteriales; family Micromonosporaceae; genus DATEJJ01. Next base: position 6,331 of record DATEJJ010000090.1, on the reverse strand, counting down.
TACACGGCCGCAGCCCCGGTTCCCGCTGGGCGAGCCGGCCCGCGCTCGCCACGGTCAGCCCGTCGACGTCCTTGTCCGCGGGGATGCGGGCCACCGTCGCCCGCGGGTCCAGGTGCGCCGGCAGGGGCAGCTGGACGAGGATGCCGCTGACCCCGGGGTCGCGGGCCAGCTCCGCGACCAGTTCGGTCAGCTCCGCCTGGGACGTGCGCGCGGGCAGGTGGCGGTGCAGGTCCCGGATGCCGGCCTCGACGCACAGTGTCCGCTTGCGCCGCACGTACATCGCGGACGCCGCATCGTCGCCGACGAGCACGGTGGCCAGGCCGGGCGGTACCGGCATGGCCTTGACCGCGCGGGCCACCTCGTCCTGGATCCCCTCGGCCACGGCCCGGCCGTCCAGCAGCTCCGCACCCATCACTGCCGCGGCGCGGGCAGCAGCGTCGCCGCCGCCAGGCCGGTGTGCCACTCGTGCATGGGCACGTAGTCGATCATCTCGCCGGTGCCGGGGCCGGCGGCCGCCGCGGCGAAGACCCAGTTGCGGACCTCCTGGCCGCCGTTGCCGCCAAGTTCTTCAATCTTGTCGTACGAGAGGGCCGAGATCGCGCCCCAGTCGCGCTCCACCACCATCCGTACCACCTCCCGGTCGAACTCCGGGTTGACCCGCGGCTGCACCGCCTGCATCGCCGCGCCCCGGGCCTCGCCCCACCGGCGGTCCAACTCCGCGTCCCGCCCGGCGAACAGCGCGTCGACCAGGAACCGCTGCTCCTCCTCGACCTGCCACCACTTGAGGAAGAACGGGAGGTGGTGCGAGATGCCGCCGGTACCGACGACGGCCACCCGCTTGTCCGCGCCGTCGGCGGCCACGATCTCCCGCACCGACGCACCGAGCGCCCGGACTCTGTCCAATGTGGGCAGTGGCGGCGTGAACGCGTTGATGACCAGCGGCACCACCGGTACGTCCAGCTCCGGGGTCAGGTACTGCATCGCCATGGTGATGCCGTGGTCGACGGTGAGCCGCAGCGACAGGCCCAGATCGAACTCGCGCTCCAGCAGGCCGAAGGCGAGTGACCGGGCCAGCTCGCGGTCCACCGGCAGCGGACCGCCCGGGGTACCCTCGTCGCCCTCGCCGGACACGTCGGCGACCCCGAGCGTGAACGCCGGTACCAGGTCCAGGTACACGCCCATGAAGTGGTTGGACGCGGCGACCACCAGCACGTCCGGGCGGGCCGCCTGCAGGGCCTGCCGCGCGCGGTCCAGTGCCGCCAGCCACCGCCGCGCGCTGTCCAGGTCGGTGGTGCGGTCCATCAGGATATTGACGCCGGTGTTGTGCGACATGCAGATTCCGGCAACGACCTTGCTCATGGCCGACACGCTCCTTCGCCGTGCTGCGTTTCTCCCGAATCAGAAGACAACCGTGGTGTTTCCGTGCCGGACCACGCGGTCCTCGCAGTGCCACTGGACCGCGCGGGCCAGCACGGTTCGTTCAATCTCCGCACCCAGCCGGGTCAGCTGCGGCACCGTGTGTTCGTGCGTCACGCGCAGCACGTCCTGCTCGATGATCGGGCCGGCGTCCAGCTCGGGCGTGACGTAGTGCGCGGTGGCGCCGATGAGCTTGACGCCACGCTCCTTCGCCTGTTCGTACGGCCCCGCGCCGCTGAACGCGGGCAGGAACGAGTGATGGATGTTGATGATCGGTACGCCCACGCGGTCGATGAACTCCGCCGAGAGGATCTGCATGTACCGGGCCAGCACGACGAGGTCGCACCGGCCCTGGAGCAGCTCCAGCAGCCGCGCCTCCGCCTCCGGCTTGCCGCCCTTGGGCACCGGGATGTGGTGGTACGGCAGCCCGGCCGACTCGACCGCACCGCACATGTCCGCCCAGTTCGACGCGACCAGCACGATCTCGGCGTCGAGGTCGCGCCGCCGCCAGCGCCAGAGCAGGTCCTGGAGGCAGTGGTCGTGGCGGGACACGAGGACGGCCACCCGCTTGGGCGACGCCGCGTCCCACAGCCGCCACACCATCCCGAACGGCTCGGCGACGGCCAGGCCGAAGCGCTCGGCGAAGCCGTCCCGCCGGTCGGGCGGGAGGGCGAACTCCACGCGCAGGAAGAAGGTGCCGCCGGCCGCCTGGGTGGCGTACTGGGCGGAGCGCAGGATGTTCGCGCCGCTTTCGAACAGGAACCGGGATACCGCGGATACGATCCCGGGCCGGTCCGGGCAGGAGATGAGCATCCGCAGCACCTGCCCCGGTACCGCCTCATCCGCCCGGTCGGCCGTACGTCCGGGCGCCGCAGCGACAGACACGCCGCTCACAGCCTCATGGTTCGCTCCGCGGGCGGCCTTTGTGCCCGGCCTTCCCCCGGCGGCAGCGCCGTGCTCGGTTGCGGCCCGTGGCGCCTCGGTCCAGGCCGGGCGGCCGCCCGCTCCGCTCACAGTGCCGCCACCACGGACTTGGTTTCGAGGTAGTTGTCGAGCACCTGGGCGCCCATCTCCCGTCCCCAGCCGGACTCCTGGTACCCGCCGAAGGGCAGGGCCGCGTCGAACACGTGGTACGTGTTGATCCAGACGGTGCCGGCCCGCAGCAGGGCGGCGGTACGGTGGGCCGTGGACAGGTCGCGGGTGAACACGCCGGCGGCCAGCCCGAAGCGGGAGTCGTTGGCCGCCGCGACGATCTCCTCCAGCGAGTCGAAGGGCATCGCGCACAGGACCGGCCCGAAGATCTCCTCGCGGACCACGCTCATGCCGGGCGAGGTGTTGGTGAGCACCGTCGGGGCGACGAAGTACCCCCGGTCCCCGACCCGGTGCCCGCCCGCCGCGACCTCGGCGCCCTCGGCCCGCCCGCCCTCCACGTAGCCGAGCACCTTGGCGAACTGCTCCGCCGATACCAGCGGGCCCAGGTCCGCGGTCGGGTCCGTACCCGGGGCGACCCTGATCCGCCGGGCCTGTTCCGCGACCCGGCCGACCACCTCGCCGAAGACCGACCGGTGCACGTAGAGGCGGGAGCCGGCGGTGCAGGACTGACCCTGGTTGTAGAAGATCGCGCTGGCCGCGTGTACCGCCGCCGCCTCCAGGTCCGCGTCCGCGTGTACCACGATCGGCGACTTGCCGCCGAGTTCGAGGGTGAGCCGCTTGAGGTTGCCCCGGGCCGCCTCCACGATTTTCTTGCCCACCTCCGTCGACCCGGTGAAGGCGACCTTGTCCACGCCGCCGTGCGCGGCCAGGGCCGCGCCCGCGTCACCGAACCCGGTCACGATGTTCACCACGCCGTCGGGCAGCCCCGCCGCGGCCAGCAGCTCGCCGAGGCGCAGCGCGGTCAGCGGGGTCTGCTCGGCCGGCTTGAGCACCACGGTGCAGCCGCAGGCGAGCGCGGGAGCCAGCTTCCACGCGGCCATCAGCAGCGGGTAGTTCCACGGGATGATCTGACCGACCACCCCGACCGGCTCCCGCCGCGTGTACGCGAGGTACTCGCCCGGCATGGCCAGCGAGGACAGCGGGATGGTCGTACCCTCGATCTTCGTCGGCCAGCCCGCCATGTAGCGGAACAGGTCCGCGGCCCCGCGCACGTCGCCGGCCGCGAGCGCGTAGGGCTTGCCGTTGTCGAGCGTCTCCAGCATCGCCAGTTCGTCCGCGTGCTCCTCCAGCAGGTCCCCGATCCGCCAGATCAGCCGCCCGCGCGCCGAGGGCGTCAGCCGCCGCCACGGCGAGCCCTCGGCGAACGCGGACCGCGCCGCGGCCACCGCGCGGTCGATGTCCTCGGCCCGCCCGCGGGCGACCCGGGCGAGGACCTCCTCGGTGGCCGGATCGATGGTGGCGAACGTCTCGTCCGCCGCGGACCCGACCCACCGCCCGCCGATGAGCAGCCGGTGCCGCGCGCGGACGAAGGCGCCGGCACGGTCCTGCCCGGCCTGCGCGATGGTCATGGTGTGCCCCTCCGGGTCAGCTGTGCCTGGAATTCCTGGAACGTCGCGCGGCCCGCCTCGACCAGCCCGACCACGTTGCCCTCGGGATCGGCGAACCGGGCCACCCGCGGCCCCCGGCGCAGCGCCGTGGGCGCGCCGACGGCCGTCCCGCCCAGCGCCTCGATCCGGCGCAGTACCGCGTCGATGTCGGCGACCTCGACCCAGAGCGTCACGCGCGGTGCCGCGTCGCCCAGTTCCTCCGGCTTGACCACGCCGGTGAGGTCGCCGGCCACGCCGGTCTGCAGGAACGCCGACACGGGATCGGGGTGCGGTGGCGAGGCCCAGCCGAACGCCTCGGTGTAGAACCGGGTGAGCGCGCCCGGATCCCGGCCCACGATGCTGAAGTGGACGATCGGGTTGCCCATCGACGCGCCTCCCCAGGTCTCCGGCCGTGCCCGCGCTAGGCGTCGAGCACGACGTACTCGTCCTCGACGGACACCCGGAAGGTCTCCGCGACCAGTCCGGCCAGCTCCGCGCCGGCCGCGACCGACACGCCGTAGCTGCGTACCCGCGGGTCCCCCGGCGCGTACGCCTGACCGGTGCTGGCGTCCCACTGCCAGCCGTGCCACGGGCACACGACCAGCGGCGCGCCGTCGTCGACCGTGACGGCGCCCGGCGCGTCGGCGACCACCTTGTGCCGCAGGTGGCCGAGGCAGAGCCGGGCCCCCTGGTGCGGGCAGCGGTTGCGCACCGCGTAGAAGGAGTCGCCGACCCGGAACACGCCGATCTCCCGCGACTCGACCGTCACGATCCGCCGCGACCCGTCCGGGAAGTCGGACAGCGGCGCCACCACGAACCGCACCGGTCGTGCCGTCGCCATCGCCGACCTCCCTCCATCGCTTTCCATATAATGGCAACGCGATAGGCCGCGCGTCAAGGGCCGGCAGGGCTTGGCGGCAGGCGTAATAGGATGGCACGGCACGTATGCGGCCCCAGGTGGGCAAGCCTCGACTCCGGCGGTAGGTGGGCAGTGCCGAAGGTCCGATCCGAAACGATGCAGCCCCTGCGCTCCGCGCAGCGCATGCTCGACGTGCTGGGGTCGTTCTCGATTCCCAACTCCTCGCGCACGCTGTCGGAGATCAGCGACGAGCTGGGGCTGGCGCCCAGTACGGTGCGCCGCATGCTGCTCATCCTCGAAGCCCACGACCTGCTCGTGCTCGACCGCGACACGGGCCGGTACGGCATCTCCCCGCGCATCGCCCGGCTTGAGGTGATCGCGCGGACGCGCAGCATCATCGCCGTCTCGTCGCCGATCCTCGCGAAGCTGTGCGACCAGACGAACGAGACGACCATCCTCGACGTGCTCGACGGCTCGGACTGCGTACACGTCGACGTGCACCACGGGCACAAGCTGGTCTCCGCGTACAATCCGGTCGGTACCCGGTTCCCGTCCTGGTCGGGGCTGGCCGGTGGTCAGGTGCTGCTGGCCTGGGCGTCCGAGCAGCGGGTACGGTCCCTGGTGCCGGGGCCGGAGAGGTGGGTGGCGGATTCGGGGTTCCCGTCGTACGAGGAGTTCTGGGACGAGCTGCCGCGGGTACGGCGGCGCGGGTACGCGGTCAACGACCGGCGTACCGACCCGGAGGTGTGGGCGGTCGCGACGCCCATCTGGTCCTCCCGCCACGCGGTGGACGGGGCGATCTCCATCGTCATCCCGAGTTCCCGCGCCAACCGCCCGTACACGCAGCGGCTGATCGCGGCGGTCCGGCAGACCGCGGACGAGGTGACCGAGGCGTGGGGTCGGCTGGCCAAGGAGGCGAACCCTCACCCGCTCCAGCCCTGAGCCGCCGCCGGTGGCTGGATGAAGGGCCAGGGCGAGGGCTCGCTCCGGGGATCCACCGGTACCTCGATGAGGGCTGGTTCGCGGCGCTCCAGTGCCCGGCCGAGCGCACCGGACAGCGCCTCGGGAGTCGCGGCCCGCTCGGCGTGCATGTCGTAGCTGCGGGCGAGCGCGACGAAGTCGGGGTTGCGCAGCCGCGCGCCCAGCACCCGGCCGTCGTACCCGGTCTCCTGGTCCCGCAGCACGTTGCCGTACGCCTGGTTGTTGAAGACCACGGCCACGACGTCCAGCCCGTACTGCATGGCGGTGCCCAGCTCCGGCAGGCCGAACTGGAAGCCGCCGTCCCCGCACACCGCGACCACCGGCTGCCCCGGGTGCGCCGCCTTCACCCCCAGCGCCGTCGGGTACCCGTGGCCCAGCGCGCCGAACCCGCCGAAGCTGACGAACGTCCTCGGCCGGTACACCGGGAACGCGTAGCACGAGGCGAACCCGGCCTGGCACATGTCGTCGACGAAGAAGCCGTCCCGGGGCAGCACCGCCCGGATCGCCGCCAGGTGCCCGGCGTGCGGCGCCAGCCGCCGGATCTGCTCGCGGGTGG
>DATEJJ010000089.1:0-2764 GCA_035278125.1 Rugosimonospora sp. | reverse complement strand
TGCTCGGTGCCCTCGTGCTGGTCGCGCTCGACGCGCTGGCCGGGCTGGTGCTGCCGCTGCTGACCCGCGACGGTGTCGACCGCGGCGTGCTGGCGCACGCGCCCGCGATGGTCGCGCTGGTCTCCGCCGCCGCGCTCGCCGTCGCCCTGGCCAACCTCTTCGTGGTACGCGCGCACGTGCTGCTGACCGCGCGGACCGGCGAGCGGCTGCTCTACACGCTGCGGCTGAAGACCTTCGCGCAGCTGCAGCGGCTGGGCCTGGACTACTACGAGCGGGAGCTGTCCGGCCGCATCCTGACCCGGCTGACCACCGACCCCGACGTCATCGCGCTGTTCCTCCAGGACGGGCTGGCCGCCACCGTGGTGAGCCTGCTGACGCTGGCCGGCATCCTGGCCGCGCTGCTGGCCATCAACGCCGAACTCGGCCTGGTGGCACTGGCCGCGCTGCCGGTCGCGGTGGTGGCCACGCTCGTGTTCCGGAGCGTGTCCGCGCGTGCCTACGCGGACGCGCGGGAGAAGGTGGGTACGGTCAACGCCGACCTGCGGGAGAACGTGGCCGGGCTGCGGGTCACCCAGGCGTACCGGCGGGAGGCGCACAACCGGGGCCGGTTCGGCCAGCGCAGCGACGCGTACCGGGCCAGCCGGGTACGCGCGCAGCGCGCCGCCGCGCTGTACTTCCCGTTCATCGAGCTGCTCTCCACCCTCGTGGCCGCCGGTGTGCTGCTGCTCGGCGCGCACCTCGTGGGTACCGGCGCGCTCAGCGCGGGCGCGCTCATCGCGTACCTCATCTACGTCGAGCTGTTCTTCGCGCCGGTGCAGCAGCTCTCCCAGGTCTTCGACGGGTACCAGCAGGCCGCCGTGGGCCGGCGCCGGGTGTGGGAGCTGCTGGCCACCCCGGCCTCGACCCCGGTGCGGGCCGATCCGGTACCGGTGCCGGGCCGGCTGCGTGGCGAGGTGGTACTGGACACAGTGGACTTCCGGTACGCGCCCGGTGCGCCACCGGCCCTGTCCGGGGTGTCCCTGCGGGTGGCGCCCGGCGAGACGCTGGCACTCGTCGGCGAGACCGGCGCCGGGAAGTCCACAGTGGTCAAACTGGTGTGCCGCTGGTACGACGTCACCGGCGGCGCGATCCGGGTGGACGGCGTCGACCTGCGCGACCTGGACCTGGCCGGGTACCGCCGCCGCCTCGCCCTGGTACCCCAGGAGCCGTACCTGTTCCCGGGTACCGTGCGGGACGCCATCGCGTACGGGCGCCCGGACGCGAGCCGGGCCGAGGTGGAGGCGGCGGCGCGGGCGGCCGGCGCGCACGAGATGGTACGGCGGCTGGCCGGCGGGTACCTGCACCCGGTCGCGGAGCGGGGCAGAAACCTCTCCGCCGGGCAGCGGCAACTGCTCGCGCTGGCCCGCGCCGAACTGGTGCAACCGGACATCCTGCTGCTGGACGAGCCGACCGCCGCGCTCGACCTGGCCACCGAGGCGGCCGTGGTACGCGCCGCCAGCGGGGCCGGGCGTACCCGCACCACGCTGGTCATCGCGCACCGCCTGGCCACCGCCGCCCGCGCGGACCGGATCGCGGTCCTCCACCACGGCCGCCTGGTCGAGCTGGGTACCCACGCCGAGCTGCTCGCCGCCGGCGGCCGGTACGCCCGGATGTGGTACCTGCTCGCCGGTTCGGTGGCGGTGGCTACCGGCGAAGGGCGTTGACGGTCGCCTGCAGGCTGGCCAGCACGAGTCCGTCCAGTGTGGACCACTGCGCGGCGCTCAGCGCGGCATGGTCCGGGGCCGAGTAGAGCGCGCTCGCGGTGACGACGTTGTGCCCGACGAGTGCCCAGGACTGCACGTTGCCGATGCACAGGGGCCGCCCGTGTACGGTGACGTTGCCGGTCGCCCGGATGCGGTAGGCCGGTCCGGGTAGTGCGGGCGGGGGAGCGGCGGTCAGGGACAGTCGCATCCGGCCCCGGTCGTCGGACGGGCTGGCGACTGTCCACTGTGGGCACAAGGTGACGTCGGTGGCCGCCTCGTCCAGAATGGACCGTGCGGTGGCCGGGGTGGGCAGCGAGGTGAGGCCGAGGATGAGCGTGGCGCCCAGCGGCTGCCACCGGTCCTTCGGTAGCGCGGCGGTGACCTTCTCGTCGGCCAGCGGGTGGCGCGCTACCGCCGCGGCGTCGTCCTGCGTCCAGCGGGCGGCGCAGCCGGCGGGGCGCACATCCCGGTCCGGGTGGGTGTCCAGGTTGGCCACCGGCGCCCACCCGGGCGGCAGCGCCTCCCGTACCCGGGCCAGGATGGCGTGCGCCTGGGCGCCGGTGAGCGTACGCCCGGGGTCGGTGGTGGACGGCGCCTGTGCGGGGCGGGGGCGCTGAGCGGCGGCGCGGAAGCGGGTCCAGTCCCCGGACCGGCCGGTGACCGGCGCCAGGACCCCGGTGGCGACCAGGATCGAGACCAGCGCGGTCGCCGGTACGAACCAGCGCAGCCGGGTACCCGCCGGCACCGTACCCGGCAGCAGCATGGCCAGCGGGAGGGTGAGTACCACCAGGGCCAGCAGGATCCACACCGGTACCCGGAGGAACCCGACCAGGTTGCCCAGCGAGTGTCCAGAGTGGCCGGTCAGCAGGTCCCGCAGGTACTGGGCGGAGCCGGAGAGCAGCGCGGTACCCGCCCCGGCGAGCAGCGCCTCGGGCAGCCGGCGCCGGGCGACCAGCGTGGCGGCGGTGACGGCCCAGCCGGCCGCGGCGCAGATCCACCAGCGCTCGCGTACCAGCAGCAGG
>DATEJJ010000088.1:0-2698 GCA_035278125.1 Rugosimonospora sp. | reverse complement strand
GGGCGCCACGCCGTTGGGCGCGCCGCTGGGGCGCACGCCGCCCATGCCGCCGCCGGGCCCGCCGTTGAAGTTCCCCATCTGCCCGGCGGGTGCGCTGCTGCTGGACGTGTGGGTGAGCAGCACGCCACCGCCGCCGAGGATGGCGCCCACCGCGAGGCCGACCACCCCGGCGAGGACCGGCGACATGCGCTTGCGGGGCGCCTGGGCCGGGGCCTGCTGGAGGTACGAGGTGGGTTCGGAGTACCCGCCCGGCGGCTGGTAGGTGCCGGTACCCGACGGCGCGAGCGGGACGGAATGGTGCGAGAGGTAGGTGGTGGGCTCGTCGGTCATCTCTGCTCCTCAGGTGTCGGCCGGCGCTGCGGTAGCCGACCGGTGGCTGATTGCCAAAGGTGCGGGTGGCGGCTGAGAGAGGCGCAGGAGTGTGCTGAGAGCGGGCTATGAGCGGGTCCGTGGGCGCGGGGTCGGACAGACATGGCGGCGCGACGTGGGTATGTTGACCGGCATGTCTGAGGTGACCGCCCGGTCCGAGCCGGAGGCCGCGAACATGCCACCCGAGGTCGAGGACGAGCAACCCGTTGAAGAGGACGAGCGACCCGTCGAACCGGATCGCAGAGCGGCGTGGCGGGAGTCGATGCGTGTCGGGCTGTGGACCTGGCTCGCCGGCCTGGTCATGTACGCGCTGGTCACCTCGGTCGCGTGGCTGCCCGGTGCGGGCCAGGCGCCGAACCTGCCGCAGGCGTACCAGGCGTGGAACCGGTGGGACACGGTCTGGTACGTGATCATCGCGGACTCGGGCTACCGGTACGACTCCCGCAGCGCCGCGTTCTTCCCGCTGTACCCGCTGCTCGTCCGCTTCGCCAACCGGGTGCTACCCGGTGGCACCTTCGAGGCCGCGCTGCTCCTGTCGATCCTGTTCTGCCTGGTGGCACTCGTCCTGGTGCACCGGCTGACCACGGAGCTCATCGGGCCGGAGCTGGGCCGGCGTACCACGTTCTACCTGTTCGCCTTCCCGACCGGGTTCTACCTGGCGGCGGCGTACAACGAATCGCTGTTCATCGCGCTGGCCGCCGGCTCGCTGTACTGCATGCGCCGCCGGCACTGGTGGCTGGCGGCGGTACTGGCCGGCTTCGCCAGCGCGACCCGGATGGCCGGAGCGCTGCTGGCCCTCGCGTTCCTCTACGAGTACCTGCGCCAGCGCGGCTTCGCGCTCCGGCGGATCCGGTGGGACGTGCTGTGGGTCGCGCTGACCCCGGGCGGCCTCCTCCTGTACGCGCTGTACTGCGCCCGTACCTTCGGCGACCCGCTGTACTTCGAGAAGATGCAGGCGAACTGGTTCCACACCGGGTTCCAGGCGCCGTGGACCACGCTCGGGCAGGTGTTTGAGTTGGCGACGCGTACGCATCCGGTACTCGGTGCCGACTCCATGCGCAACATCATCAATCTGACAACCGCGGTGGGCGTCCTCATTCTGCTTGTGGTGGCGCTGGATCGGCACTGGGGACTCGGTCGGGAGCAGGCGTACCTCGTCGTCTTCTCGGCGGGCATCGTCCTCATGCCCCTGCTGAATCCCATACGGACCTACTATCCGTTGAGCTCGATGTGGCGGTTCGCCCTGGAGTGTCTCCCGGTATTCATGGTGCTGGCGAAGATGGGGCGCAACGCCCGCTTCGACCGGGTCTACACGATGGTCGCGCTCGCCGTGCAGGGTGTGATGATCGTGACGTTCCTGCAGAATCAGTTCGTTGCGTAACCGGCCCGCCAGCCGGGTTAGCGCCCGGCCTCGACCTCGTACTGCTCCACAATGTTCCGCGGAATTCGGCCCCGGTCGGACAGCTCGATCCCCTTGCGCCGGGCCCACTCGCGGATGGCCTGATTCTGTGCGCGGTCGGAACGGGTCGGCGCCCCACCGCGGGCCCGGCCGGCCGGAACGGGGTGGCTGCGGCCCACCCGGCGCGCGGACTTCACGTACTTGTCCAGCACCGAGCGCAGCTTGTCGGCATGCTTCGACGACAGGTCAATTTCGTAGTTCGTGCCATCGAGCGCGAACTTCAGCGTCTCGTCTGCCTGGGTTCCGTCGATGTCGTCGAGCAGGTGGACCTGGACTTTGCGAGCCATGGGTTGATGCCTCCGATGAGTACGGGATGTACTGCTCCACATAATGCTACCGAGCAATCGGGTTTGCCAGATCTTCGGAAGATTACCCGACGATCCACTCAGCGGGTGCTACCCATCGTTTCATCGTATAAACTCTGGGTGATCAGCGTCCGTCGATCAACAACATCGGCATTTGAGAATGGCGGCGGGACTCCCGCCCCTGGCCGGTCCCACATCTGTGGCCCGGGCTTCGCGCGCGGCCGACCTTTTTTGGTCTATGCGTGACAGTTGGGTATTGTCCCGCAAAGAACACGCCACCCCTTCGGCGGTCGACATCCCCGGGCGGCGCGACAAGGAGGCACAGCACGGTGAGTTCCTACACGATCACCATTACGCCGGACAACGCGAGCAACGCTAGCGCGACCCTGCGGGTGAACCTCGGTGTGAACGGTCCGCGCATCACGGAATTGACGGTGCGCGCCGGCGACGCCGACGGGTTCGCGCCGGACGCCCTGCCCGGCTTCGACCTCAGCCGGCTGCTCGGTCTGATCGCCCCGGCCGGACCGGTGATCGAGGCGACGGCCGGTGCCGCGCTCGCCGCGGG
>DATEJJ010000087.1:0-3046 GCA_035278125.1 Rugosimonospora sp. | reverse complement strand
GAGCGTGCTGGCCGCGCGCGGGGTAGGGCCGGGCAGTCTGGTCGGGGTGTGCCTGCCGCGGGGCGCCGACCTGCCGGTGGCGCTGCTCGCGGTGGCCCGTACCGGCGCGGCGTACGTGCCGATCGACGTGTCCCACCCGGCCGAGCGGATCGGGTACGTGCTCGCCGACGCGGGCGTGCGGCTGGTGGTGACGCACACCTCGCAACTCGACTGGCTGTCCACTGTGTACAGTGGCGAACTGCTGGTGCTGGACCGGGAGCGGGCCGGCATCGAGGCCGCTCCGGTGGCCGCCACCTACCCGGCGGCGGCGGACGAGCTGGCGTACGTCATCTACACCTCGGGCTCCACCGGGCGGCCCAAGGGCGTCGCGGTGACCCGGGGCGGGCTGGCCAACCTGCTGCTGGCCATGGTCGACCTGGGCCTGTCCGGCGGCGTGTGGCTGGCCAGCACCTCGGTCTCGTTCGACATCTCCGGCCTGGAGCTGTACCTGCCCCTGGTCACCGGCGGCAGCCTGGTGCTGGCCACCGAGGACCAGGCCAAGGACCCGGCCGCGCAGCTGGACCTGGTGGCCCGGCACGGGATAACCCACGTGCAGGCCACCCCGTCCGGCTGGCGGCTGCTGCTGGACGCCGGGCTGCGCGCGACCGGGCTCACCGCACTGGTCGGCGGCGAGGCGCTGCCGACCGAGGTGGCCCGGGCGCTGCGCGGCGAGGTGGCCCGGCTGATCAATGTGTACGGCCCGACGGAGACCACGATCTGGTCCTCGGCGTGGGAGGTGCCGGACCACCCGGCCGCGATCCGGGTGGGTGGTCCGCTGCGCCGTACCGGCCTGTACGTGCTGGACCGCACCGCGCGGGCGGTACCGGTGGGCGTGGTGGGGGAGCTGTACATCGGGGGCGCCGGGCTGGCGCGCGGGTACGCGGGCCGCCCCGAGCTGACCGCCGGACGGTTCATCCCCGACCCGTCGGGTACCGGCGCCCGCCTGTACCGCACCGGCGACCTCGCCCGGGTGACCCTGGACGGCGAGATCGAGGTGCTCGGCCGGGTCGACTTCCAGGTGAAGCTGCGCGGGTACCGGATCGAGCTGGGCGAGATCGAGTCGGCGCTGCGTACCCACCCGGGCGTCAAGGACGCGGCGGTGGTGGCGCGGGAGGAGCCGGGCGGCGACGCCTGGCTGGCGGCGTACGTGATCCCGGTCGCGGGTGCCACGCCCGAGGCCGCCGGACTGCGCGAGCACCTGGCCGCCTCGCTGCCGGAGTACATGGTGCCGGCGGCGTTCGTGCGGATGGCGGCGTGGCCGCTGTCCGGCGCCGGCAAGCTGGACCGTACGGCGCTGCCGGTACCGGACCGGGAGAGCCGCGCGGTGGCGCGCGAGTACGTGGCCCCGCGTACCCCGCTGGAGGAGCGGCTCGCCGGCCTGTGGCGGGAGGTGCTCAACGTGCCCCGGGTCGGGGTGCGGGACAGCTTCTTCGACCTGGGCGGCGACTCGATCCGGGTGATCGCGCTGGTCGGCGCGCTGCGCCAGCACGGGTACCAGATCAGCGCGCGGGACGTGTTCGAGGGCCGCACCATCGCCCGCATCGCCGAGCTGCTGGGCGAAGGCGGCGAGGCCGCTCCGGCCACCGCGGCGCCGTTCACACTGATCGAGCGGGCCGACCGGGAGCTGCTGCCGGACGGCGTGGTGGACGCGTACCCGCTGTCCCAGGTGCAGACCGGCATGCTGGTCGAGGCGCTGCTGGACGAGCAGGTCACCCGGTACCACAACGTGGCCACGTTCCGGATCACCGACGGCCACCCGTTCCGGCTCGCCGCCCTGCAGGGCGCGATCGACGAGGTGGTACGCCGGCACGAGGTGCTGCGTACCGGCATGGACATGACCACCTACTCGGTACCGATGCAGCTCGTGTACGCCGAGGCGGGTACGGCGGTGGCGGTGCACGAGCCGGAGCCGGCGCGGCTGGACGCGGTACTGCGCGAGGTGACCGCGGCCGAGGCGGCGCGCCCGTTCGACCCGGCCCGGCCCCCGCTGATCCGGGCCTCGGCGGTGGTGGAGAGCGGTAGCGCCTGGTGGCTCGCCCTGACGCACAGCCACACCATCCTCGAAGGCTGGAGCCACTACTCGCTGCTGGGCGAGGTGCTCGGCATCTACCAGGCGCTGCGCGACGGCGCGCCGGTACCCGCGGCGGACCGGCCCGAGGTGCGCTTCGCCGACTTCGTCGCGGCCGAGCGGGAGGCCCTGGACTCGGCGGAGACCCGGGGGTTCTGGGCCGGGATCGTGGCCGGGCACGAGGTGTTCACGCTGCCGTCCGCGTGGTCCGGCGACCCGGCCGGGCCCCGCGAGGAGTACAGCGTGAAGGTACCGCTGCACGGTCTGGCCGACCGGCTGCGCGAGCTGGGCCGCGCCGCGGACGCCTCGCTGAAGGCGGTGCTGCTCGCCGCGCACCTGCGGGTGCTGGCCATGCTCACCCCGGAGCCGCGGTTCCTCGCCGGCCTGGTGACCGACGGCCGGCCGGAGCTGGCCGGCGCCGACCGGGTGTACGGCATGTACCTGAACACGCTGCCGTTCCCGGTCGAGCGCACCGCGCGGACCTGGCGGGAGCTGGTCCGGCAGACCTTCGCGCGGGAGCTGGACGTGTGGCCGCACCGGCGGTTCCCGCTGCCGGAGATGCAGCGCCAGGCGGGCGGCCGGCGGCTGGTCGAGGTGCTGTTCAACTACCTCGACTTCCACCAGGTCGACACCGACGTGGTGGACGTGGAGGCGAGCCTGGGCGCGGGTACCACCGAATTCGGGTTGGTGGTGACCACCCTCGGCGGCAACCTGAGCCTGTGGACCAACACCCACACGCTGTCCCGCGCCTACGGAGACGTGCTCGCCACGCTGTACCGGCGGGTGCTGGACGCCATGGTCGCGGACCCGGACGCCGACCCGTGGGCCGACCTGGTCGGCGGCAGCGGGGTGGCCAGCCTGCTGCCCGCGCGGCGGCCGGCCACCGAGGGGTACCTGCTGCACGAGCGGTTCGCCGCGCGTGCCGCCGCCACCCCGGAC
>DATEJJ010000086.1:0-8766 GCA_035278125.1 Rugosimonospora sp. | reverse complement strand
CGAGGCTCTGGCCCGGGCGCTGCGCGCGCTGGACCCGGAGCGGCCGGAGCCCACCGTGGCCGACGTGGCGCTGCTGGACGAGCTGGACGAGCTGCTCGGCGCGCCGCCGGTGCCGGCCCGCAAGCCGGCCGACCCGTACGTGGTGCACGGGGTGCAGGAGGTCACCACGTACGCCGACCGGATGGCGGCCGCCCGTTCCGTGGCACTGGAACGGCCGGCGGACTACCGCGAGTACGCGCACATCGTGGTGGACGAGGCGCAGGACGTGTCGCCGATGCAGTGGCGGATGATCGGGCGGCGCGGCAGGTACGCGAGCTGGACGATCGTGGGCGACCCGGCGCAGGCGGCGTGGGCGGGTGACCCGGCGGAGACGGTACAGGCGCGGGACGCGGCGCTGGGCGGGCGGCGGCGCAGCGACTTCGTGCTGACCACCAACTACCGCAACTCCAAGGAGATCTTCGAGGTCGCCGCCGCGGTGGTACGCCGCGCCGAGCCCGGCGCCGACCTGCCCGTGGCGGTACGCGCGACCGGGGTACCGCCCCGGCACGTGCACGCCGCCGACCTGGCCGCGGCCGTGGCGGCGGAGACCCGGACGCTGCTCGACGCGATCGACGGTACCGTCGGCGTGGTGGCCGCCCTGGCCGAGCGGGACCGGGTGGCCGGCTGGCTCGCGGGTGTGGCGGCCGATGCCGGCGCGCGGCTGCAGGTGGTGACGAGCCTGGAGGCCAAGGGCATGGAGTACGACGGGGTACTCGTGGTGCAGCCGGCCGCCATCGTGGCCGAGTCGCCGGCTGGTGTGCGTACCCTCTATGTGGCCCTGTCCCGGGCGACACAGCGGCTGACCACGGTGGGTGATGACGACTCCTGGCGGTAGGGGCGGCTACGCCGCGCCGCACCTGGTGTGGGAGGCCGTGCTGTTCGTCCTCGCGGTCGTCGCGACCGCCGTGGCCGTCGCCCAGGGGCACTTCTTCGCCGCCAGCGGTCCGTGGCCGCAGGTCGCGCTGACCGGCTTCGTGGCCACCGGGCTGGCGCTGTCCCTGCGCACCGGCACGCCCAATCTGGCGGTGTCGGCGATGGCGACGCTGGCCCAGCTGGTCTACGTGCTGGTGGTCAACCGGAACCTGCCGCCGGCGTTCGCGGCCCTGCTGGCCGTGCTCGCGGTGGTCGTGCTCGGCCTGGTGCTGGCGGTGATCGTGGGCCTGACCGGGCTGCCCGCCTGGGCGGTGTCGCTGGCCGGGATCGCGGTGGGCGACACCGTCGCGTTCGCCCGCGGCGCCAACGTGGAGGCGCTGCACCGCGGCCTGCTCGGTCCGTCCATATTGGACATCTTCGCGGTACTGTTCATCGTCGGCTCGGTGGCCGGCGGGGTGCTCTGGCTGGCGCCCGGCGTCCGGTCACGGCTCAGCCCCGGGGAAGCGCGGCCGGCCGGGCTGGACCGGCGGCTGCTGCGCGCGGTGGTCGGCCTGGGCGGGTCCAGCCTGCTCGCGGGTACCGGCGGTGTGCTGCTCGCCGGGTACCTCGGCTCGTCCGGCTTCACCAGCGACTTCGTCGCGCTGCTCAGCACGGTCGGCGCGGTGCTGCTGGGCGGGGCGAGTCTGGCCGGGCGCGGCGGCGGGATCGCCGGTACCGCGCTGGGCGTGTACCTGATGTCGGTGGTGGGCTTCGCCGCGGCCGGGCACGGCGGGCCGCTGTGGCTGCGGTCGCTGCTGCCCTCGCTGCTGGCCATCCTGCTCGGCCTGCTCGCCGGCTGGCTGATCGACCGGGCCGTGGCCGGCACCACGCTGACCGACCGGGCCGCGGCACCGCCCTGATCGGTCTCGCTGGCGCCGCGCTGACGCCGGGCGTGGCAGGATCGAGGCATGCAGCGTCGACGACTGGGCCGCACCGGCCACGAATCGAGCGTCGCCATCCTGGGCGGCGCGGCCTTCTGGGACAGCACGGTCGAGGTCGTGGCCGAGGCGTTCGCCCGCGCCACGGCGGCCGGCGTGAACCACCTCGACATCGCGCCGCAGTACGGCATGGCCGAGGACCTGGCCGGCGAGGTGCTGCCGCCGTACCGGGAGGGCATGTTCGTCGGCTGCAAGACGCTGGAGCGCACCGCCGACGGCGCCCGCGCGCAGTTGGAGCGGTCCCTGGGCAAGCTGCGCACCGACCACTTCGACCTGTACCAGCTGCACGCGGTCACCACCGACGAGGAACTGGCCGCGGTGCTGGCCAAGGGCGGGGCCGGCGAGGCGCTGCGTCGCGCGCGGGACGAAGGTCTGGTCAAGGCGATCGGGATCACCGGGCACTTCCAGGAGGCGCCGCGGCTGTTCCGCACCGCGGTGGAGCGGCTCGACCTGGACACCGTGATGCTCCCGGTGAACCCGCCGATGCTGGCGCTGCCGGACTACCGCACGCACTTCGACGCGCTGCTGGCGCTGGCGGCCGAGCGGGACCTGGGCGTGATGGCCATCAAGGCGGTGGCGCGCGGGCCGTGGCGCACCGAGGAGCGCACCGCCACCACCTGGTACGAGCCGCACCGGGACGCGGCGCGGATCCGCGAAGGGGTACGGTTCGCGCTCTCCTTCCCGATCACCGGCTTCGCCATGCCGGGTGACGTGACACTGCACGAGGCGTCGCTGGCGGCCGCGGCGGAGTTCACCCCGCTCGGTGCGGCGGAGGTGGAGCAGCGCATCGCGGCCGCGGACCGGTCCGACGCGCTCGTCGCGAAGTGAGCGCCTCCACTGTGGACTGTCCTTGATGGACGGTACCGGGGTGCCGGCCGGCCTGGAGCTGCCGGCCGAGCAGCAGGCGTGGCTGGCCGGCCTGGCCGCGCTCGGCCCGCCCGAGGGCGGGGTACCGCTGCCCGACGGTGCGGAAGCGGCGCGGCGGCTGTCCCTGCTGGACACCGATCCGGCCGACGCGGAGGCGATCCTGCGGCACCGGCCGGAGCCGGGTACACCGCTGTGGTGGCTGCTGGAGCGCGCGTACCACGAACTCGTCGGGCACATCGACACCGTGGCGCGCACCCCGCCGTGGCGGCGGCTACCCGACGCGCTCGGCCCGACCGGCGCGCAGCTGTACTCGTGGCTGCTGCTCGCCGCCCTGCCCGCGGCGCGCGAGAACCACGCCCGGCGCGGGGTACCCGACGACGCGTCCTGGGTAGCGCTGCGCGACTTCGGGCGGCAGGCGCGGCTGGGCCGGATCCTGTACGGGCACCCGGGTCTGGCCGCACCGGGCTGGCTGGCGCTGCATTTCCGCGGCACCATCTTCGAGCTGGGTCGGCTGCAGTTCCAGCGGTTCCGGCTCACCGTGGACGAGGTACGCCGCGGGATCCCGGACGCGACCGAGGAGCTTCCCGTACTCGACGTGCACATCCCCGCGAGTGGTCCGCTCACGCCGGCGCGGTGCGACGCCTCGTTCGCGGACGCGGTGCGGTTCTTCCCACGGCACTTCCCGCAGGAGCCCTACCAGTTCGCGGTGTGCACCTCGTGGCTACTCGACGATCAGCTCGCCGCGTACCTCCCGGCGGACTCGAACATCCTGGCGTTCCAGCGGCGGTTCGAACTGCTGCCGTGGGATGGCTCCCACGACGACCGGTCCGTGGTGGAGTTCGTCTTCCGCCGCCCTCGGGAACTTTCTTTGGGGGAGGAAGAAATCGCGCTGCTGCCGCAGGAGACCTCGCTACAGCGCGGCATCGTCCGCCACCTCCGTGACGGTGGTCACTGGCGGTGGCGCTCCGGATGGCTTGTGCTGTAAGGATCAGCGCACGCGATCGGTGTGCTTCGCCACCGGGCGCTGCTGGTCCGGCAGGCGTGCCGGCGAGCCGAACAGGCCCAGCAGTCCGGAAACGTAGAGCACGCGGTGCACGTACGCGGTGGGATTCGTCACCAGCAAACGGATCCCGCTGGCCGCGGCGGCGTGGTAGCAAGCGACCAGCGCGCCGATGCCGACGGAGTCGATGAAGCTCACATGCACCATGTCGACCTTTATCCCGGCCGGCTGTGACGTGGCCAACAGGCCGCTCACAGCTTCCCGGATCTCGTGGGCGTTGTCCGCGTCGATTTCGCCATGCGGGCTGATCAGAACCGCGCCGTCCGGTTGGGGCTGCACGGTGAGCGACAGGGTGGACATCGAACCTCCAGGTCAACCGCGAGCGGGGAGGCAGGCGGCCGACGTTGCCGATCGAGGTCGTTCTTGTTCTGCAGGCCCGTACTTTTTACCACATTCGAGCCGGGACGCGCTCGACGAGCCGCGAGTCGCAGTCCTATTTACGTTGATGACATGACCCGGCGACATACGCGTCACGCTCACCGCCTACTCTAGTTCTCAGCGGTCAGTACAGGGGTGTGGCTGGCCGTGGTCGCGAAAGCGACGGTGTACGTTCCGGGGGCGGCGTGGACGGGTCGCCCCCGGACGGCACCACTACCCATCGGATCCCGGTCGGGACACGCATCCGTACTCTCCCGTCACCTCTCGTCACGAGGACGGCCACCCGCGTATCTGTACCCGGACCTGCAGGGTATTCCGCTACAAGAAGCTGAGCGGGCGCCGAGCAGGGTCCGGTAGGCTCAGCGACCGTGGATTTACGCCACCCCCCGGAAGGACGGTACCGCCTGCTGCTGGCCGTGTTCGTGGCTGCGCTCGTCGTGTTGGGCGCGCCCGCCTCGGCCGGCTTCGCCGACCCCGTCAACCCGGACGGGCCGCCGAACAGCCTTGAGGCGCAGCTGACCGACATCGGTCGCAAGCTGGCCGACGCACAGGACAAGATGGCCACCGCCCAGCACGCGCAGGTCACCCTGCAGGCTCAGCTTGTCGAGGCGCAGCGGCAGCTCAAGGTGCTGGTGGCCCAGGTGAGCCAGATCGCCGCCGCCGAATACGAGTCCGGTAGCGCCGCCCGGCTGAACGCACTGCTGTCCGCCGCGTCGCCGGTCGACTTCATCCGCCGGGCCAGCGCCCTGCACGAGATCGCCCAGGCGCAGAACGCGCAACTGGTGGAGTACCGGCGGATCGAGGCCGACTTCACCGCGAAGAAGGCGGAGCTGGATCAGCAGATCGCGGTCGCGCAGACCCAGGCCATCCAGCTGTCGCAGCAGAAGCAGGCGGCGTTGAAGATCCTCAACCACGCCTCGGGCGGGCCCACCGGCGTGGTGATCGCGGCGGCCACGGCCGACCCGACCCCGCGTAACCCGGATGGGAGCTTCTCCCCCCAGAGCTGCTCGCAGCCGGACCCGACCAACCCGTCCGGCTGCCTAACCGCCCGTACGCTGCACGCGTACCAGGAAGTTAAGAAGGCCGGATTCGACCACTACGTGCACTGCTGGCGGCAGCAGTCCTGGGGTGAGCACCCGCTCGGACGGGCGTGCGACTGGGCCGCCGCGCCCGGTGGCTTCGGCGGGGTCGCCACGGGCGCCGACCGGGACTACGGCAACCGGCTCGCGGGCTGGCTGATCGGCAACGCCGACCGGCTCGGCGTGCTGTACGTCATCTGGTTCAAGCAGATCTGGCTGCCCGGCGTGGGCTGGCACAACTACACGACGGAGGGCGGGAGCCCGTCCGGGGACCACACCAACCACGTCCACATGTCCATCCGCTAGCGCCACTCCATCCGCTGGCTCCGCGGACATGGCGGGCGCCGGGCGGCGGCGCAGGGCGAACCAGGTCAGCAGGCCGACCGGGATGATCAGCCAGCAGGACAGCAGCCGGTACCCGAGCACCACGGCGGCGGCCGGCGCCTGTGCGGCACCCGCGGACATCAGGGCGGCGAGCAGGCTGGTCTCCACCAGCCCCACCCCGCCGGGCGTCACCGGCACCTGCCGGACCACCTGCACCGCGAGGTACGCGCTGCCCAGGGTCACCATGCCGAGCGACAGGTGTACCGCGCGGGCCACCGCGACCAGGCAGATCAGGTCGGTCAGCCAGTTCACCGTGGCCAGCGCCACCGCGCCGTACCAGTACCGCCGGGGTACCGCCCGGGCGTCCCGGAGCAGCCCGGCGAGCCAGGTACGGATCCGCCCGCGCGGTACGGGGACCGGCGTGGCGACCGTACGGGCCGGGCGGCGGGTGGCGAGTAGCGGCAGCGCGACGATCGCGGCCAGCCCGAGCGCGACGGCGGCCACCAGCAGCGGCCAGCGGCCAGCGCCGGCCAAGCGGGGCAGCACTTCGCCCAGCGCACCGACCGCGTACAGCGCGAAGAGGCCGGCCGTGGAGGCCACGCCGGACAGGACGGTGACCGTCGTGGCCACGGCCCGGCTGGCGCCGCGGGCCCGGAACTCGCGGAAGGCGAACCCGGCCGAGACGGCGGAGCCGGCCGGCACCGCGTAGGTGATGGCCGACCGGCTGTAGGTGAGCGCGAGCGCCCGGGGCTGCGACATCCGCACCCCGAACGCGGCGAGCAGCCGGCGCTGCTGGCGGGCGAAGGTGTCCATGGACACCGCCTCGGCCAGCACCGCCAGGCCCAGCCAGGCCAGGCTGGCCCCCTGCAGCGCGCCGAGCACGGCGGCCGGCCGGGGCAGCCGGGAGCGCAGCAGCAGCACGGCGACGACGAGCACGGCAACCAGCAGTACCCGGCGGAGCGCAGCCGGAGCCGGGGTTTGGCGTAGGCGAGCACCGCCCCCGCGGACCCGCCGCGCCAGCTTGCTTCCCGTTCGCATTACCGTCTGCCTTCGCCATAGTCTTCGTGCCTGACGAATACTTCGTGTCACACGTATTATTAGCCTAGCTCGCCGCAGAGGTAACCTGAGATCTGCGGCACAACGAGGAGAGGCGATGGTCAACACCACCGCGGGGCGCGACGAGCTGGTCGGCCGGGTCATCGACGCACAGTGGTGCCTGCGGCGCGCGTTCGCCCGGCACGGTTCGGCCGCGCCGCTGCTCGACCTGAACCTGACCATGCAGCAGACCAAGGCCCTCCTCGTGCTGTCCATCCACGACAACGCCATGCCCGGCCAGGCGCTCGCCCGACACCTCGGGGTGAGCCTGGCCACGCTCACCGGCATCGTGGACCGGCTGGTGAGCCAGGGCCTGGTCACCCGCCGGGAAGACGCCGAGGACCGGCGGGTACGCCTGGTCGAGCTGACCGAGCACGGCCGGTCCCTGGTGGAGGGCGTCCGCGACGCCGGCCTGGAGCACATGCGGCGCCTGCTCAGCCGGCTGGACGACGAGACCCTGGCCGCGTTCGAACTGGTGCTGCGGCGGCTGCGCGACGCGGCCGAGGAGGAGGCCGCCGAGCTGGGCGGCGGGCCCGGTGGGTGCTGCGGCTGAGCCGGGCACGGTCTGGGTGGTCGCCGGGCCGCCCGGGGCGGGCAAGACCACCGTCGCGCGGGAGATGCTCGGCCGGCTGCGACCGGTACCCGCGCTGCTGGACAAGGACACGATGTACGGCCCGTTCGTGGCGGCCACTCTGCGCACCGCCGGCCGGCCCGACGGCGAGCGCGAAGGCCCGTGGTACGACGAGCACATCAAGGCGCACGAGTACGAAGGGATGACCGCGACCGCCCGGGAGATCCGCGGGTACGGCTGCCCGGTGCTGCTCTCCGGCCCGTTCACCCGGCAGATCCACGACCCGCGGGCCTGGCAGGAGTGGGTACGCGAGCTGGGCGGGGAGCCGGTACGGCTGGTGTGGGTACGCTGCGACGCGGCCACCCTGCGGGACCGGCTGACCGCCCGCGGGCTGCCCCGGGACGCGCAGAAGCTGGCCCGGTTCGAGGAGTTCCTCGCCGCGGTACGGGCGGATGATCCGCCGGCAGTACCACACGTCCGGGTCGACAACCGGGCCTTCCGCCGCAATCCCCTGCCGTGATGTCATGGAAGTCTCCGCAGGTCCCGCCCCCGGGGAGGTTGTGCCGAATTGGCCAGTGTCGCCGAACTCAAGGCGGCCATCGACGCCGCGATCCAGCAGGTCACCGAGGGCCAGGCAGCGCTGCGGGCGGCCAGTGACCAGCTGGCCGAGGCGCAGCAGAGCCTGGCGGCGGCGTTGGAGGGCAGCGGGCACGAGTCCGTCGCCGCCGCGCACGCCGCGCTCAGCCAGGCCGCCAACGATCTCGAGGACTGCCTGACCGCCACGCTCGCCGCGGTGGAGCAGGCCCAGACCTACGTCGCGACCCTCTGACCCTTCCCACCCAACGCCTGTCCCCAGTCCCGGAACGAGGTGAGGGCGAATGTCTCTGGTCGAAGAGCTGGGCGCGCGGGTACACGGTGCGGCCGACGAGCTGCCGCTGGGGTCGGTCACCGTCGCGGCCGAGCGGCTGCGGGTCGGCATGGAACTGCTTCAGTGGGTACGCCAAGAGTCGGTGCACGACGTCGGCGTGGTCGAGCTGGCCAACGCGACCGAACAGCTGGAGCAGGCGGTACTGGCGCTGCGTACCGCGCAGGACTCGGTCGCCGCGTACCTGACCGCGATCGGGCTGTCCTACGACGCGGCACCCACCCCGGACCGCAGCTGGCGGGACAGCCTCAAACCGCCGCCCGAGATACCGTCCACTTCGGACACCGAGGTGGACCGTACCCCGCTGGGCCGGTGGTGGACGGCGCGGGTGGACGAGCTGGCCGGGCGCGAGGCGGGGCGGGAGCCGGTGGACGAGCGGGGTGCCGCCACCGAGTCCACCGAGCTGCTGCGCCGGGTCGCCGCGCCGGTACGGTCGGGCGACCGGGAGCGGCTGCGCGACGAGCTGCGCCGGGTCTCCGCCCCGGTCGGGCTGGGCCTGTCCGCGATCAGCCCGCCGGTGGCCCGGCACCTGGCCACCGAGGTGCTCGGTCACGAGCCGACCGCCGCGGACCTGCCCG
>DATEJJ010000085.1:0-4600 GCA_035278125.1 Rugosimonospora sp. | reverse complement strand
GGTGTCCTTGCACGGAAACGTGTACCAGGTCGAGACCGACCTGGTCGGGCGGCGGGTGGAGCTGGTGTTCGACCCGTTCGATCTTTCAACGATCGAGGTGCGGCTGCACGGCAAGCCGATGGGGCTGGCCATCCCGCACCGTATCGGCCGCCACGCTCATCCCAAGGCCCGCCCGGAGACCCCGCCGGAGGTCACGCCCCCGCCCAGCGGGATCGCCTACCTGCCGCTGATCGACGCGGCGCACCAAGCCGAGCTGGCCGCCACCGTCAACTACGCCGCGCTGCTGGACACCACCGTCGCGCCGGCACCCACCAGCGAGCAGACGCCATGACCAACCCGCCCCCACCGGATCCGGCCACCACGACCGAGATCGCCGACCTGCTGGCCTGGGCCCGCCAACTCAGCACAGCCCGCGGTGGCGCCACCCCGGCGCAGCGGGCTGCCTACCTGGCCGCGAAAGCCGACCTGCTGACGCGCATCGCGGGCGCCCACGCCGACGAGCACCCCTGCCACGCCGACCAGACCCGGACCGTCGCCTCGCAGGCCACCGCACTCCACCAACCCGACAAGGACACCCCGTGATCGACAAACTGCAGAACTTCTCCTAATTGACTGAACAACTTGGGGTATTTCAGCAGCTCAGTGACCATATGCTGGGCTTGTCGTTGAGTCGGCGTGGATGATGTGCGGGAGACCGAACGGGACCTGGCGAAGCTGACGGTGGCGTTGTTCGGAGAGTTGGTGGCGACGGACGATCCGTGGCTGCCGTTCATTCTGGTTGATGCGGCGGGCCGGCCGGTCGCGGCGGCATCGGCGTACTTCCGCGACCTGCAGGCGGCCGGGCGCAGCGACGCAACGATCCGGTCTTATGGCATGGATCTGTTGCGCTGGTTCAGATTCGTATGGGCAATCCGGATGCCGTGGAACCAGGCCACGATGATCGAGGCTCGGGACTTCTGCCGATGGATGCTGGTGGCGGGCAAGCCGGTGAGACCGCACTGGCGTCACCCGGATCGTTTGCCCGTACAGCGTTCGCCGGGTTCGTACGCGCCGTCAGTGCGAGCGCACGCCGAGACGGTCCTGCGCAGCTTCTACGCGTTCCATCTGGACGCCGGCACCGGTCCGATCATCAACCCGTTCCCGCTGGACCGTTCGCGGCGGGGGCGACGGGCGCATGCGCATCACAATCCCATGCAGCCGCACCGCAACGAGCGGGTGGGACGCTATCGGCCGCGGGTGCCCTCGCGGGTGCCGCGCAGCGTTCCCGACGAGGAGTTCAACGACATCTTCGCCCGACTGCCCTCGCACCGTGATCGGGCGTTGGTCGCCTTCTACGTGTCCACCGGGGCGCGCGCCTCCGAACTGTTGTCGGCCACACAGGGTGGTGTGGATCCGGGACGGCAGCTCATCGCGGTGGTGCGTAAGGGAACCCGGGCCGTGCAGGAGTTGCCGGCGTCCACCGACGCGTTCGTCTGGTTGCGGCTCTATCAGCTGGAGATGGGCGGGCTGATGCCCCGAGGGCGCCGGTTGCCGCTGTGGTGGACGCGGCGACAGCCGGTGCGGCCGTTGACCTATCACGCGGTGCATCGCATGTTCGAGCGGGCTGGCCAGTCTGTAGGCAGTGCCGCCACGCTGCACGCGTTGCGGCACACGGCGGCCTACCGGATGACTGAAGATCCCGGCCTGCCGCTGACCGATGTGCAGTTCGTCCTTGGCCATGCACAGCTGACCACCACTCAAATTTACCTGACGCCCCGCATCCAGGACGTGATCCGTCGCATGCTCGCCCACCATGCGGAGCAGACCCGTAAGGCGGCCCAGCGGGCGACACCGGCGCCGGCACCTGGCTATCGGCCGGAGAGCCTGAACGTGCTGTTCGGGACGGGTGCCCGATGACCACGCTGCTGCGCGGCCACGCGTCGGGCGCCGTGGCCCAGCAGGATACCGACAAGAACGGCCGAGTAGCGCTCGATATCGGTGCCGCGCCGGTGTCACCGCGTCGTCGCGCAGCGGCAAGGGTCCAGTTCCCCGCCCGGACAGCCGCATCCGACTGGGAGGCGGCGCGGCAGGGCCGCGCGCAGATCCTGGACCTGTTGGCGGGCGCAGCGTTCACGCTGGACACGCCCACGCTGCAGCAACGCCGCCGTCGCGGGGTGCCGCTGCTGCTGGACTGGCTGGCTGACCAGCCGGGCGATAGTTGGCAGCAACGCTGGTGGGCCAGCGGTGCCGACGCTCTGGGACGGTTGTGGCGCCAACTGCCCGCCGAATGGCTTCGCCAACGCGGCGAGTACGGCAACCAGCCGCACGCGCTGTTGTGCGCCGCGCTGCCGGTTCTGATCACCGCCGACGTCATCCGGCCGTCCCTGGCCTGGTTTCTGAGCGGAGCCGCCTCCTTCGGCCCGTTCCTGACCACCGTGGCGACCACCCGCGATCCGGGCGGCTTCGCCCGGCTGCGCAACGCCTGCAACGCGGATCCGGGCACCTCCGAGATCGCCGCGGGCCTGACCGTGCACCGCGCCGCGGTCATCGTGGCCACCAAGGGCGGCGCCCTCGCCGACATCAGCATCGGCGACGTCCTCGAACTGCTCGACGCCGAAGCGAACACCCGCGGCCGCCGCGGCACCGGCCACGCCCTGCTCTACCGGATGTTGCACCAACTGGGCATCTTCGGCGCGCAGGCCCCGGCCAGCCTGCGTGAACTGGGCACACTCGGCCAACGCAGCCCCGAACAGATGATCGACCGCTACCATCTCGTCTGCCGCCCCATCCGGGATCTGCTGGTGGAGTACCTGCGCGAACGTCAACCGGCGTTGGACTACAACAGCCTGGAATCCCTGTCCTACTACCTCGGCAAGCTGTTCTGGGCCGACTTGGAACGCCACCATCCCGGCATCGATAGCCTGCACCTGCCGACCGAGGTTGCCACCGCCTGGAAGCAGCGGCTGCAGACCGTGTCCAAGTCGACCCGGACGCCGACCGGCGACAAGGTCACCACCGTCGTCCCACGAATCAGTTTCCGCGAATGCCTCACCCCGGTGCGGGCCTTCTATCTGGATATGGCGCACTGGGCAGTCGAGGACCCTGCCCGCTGGGGTGCCTGGGTCGCACCCTGCCCAGTTGGCGCCGAGGAAATCAACCGGCGCAAGCACAAACAGCACCGCAAGTCGCGTATGGACGCCCGCACCCGGGAACGGCTGCCCGTCCTGCCAATCCTGGTCCGCACCGTCGATCAGCAACGCAAAGACACCGCGGCGCGGCTAAACGCGGCCCAAGCCACCGCACCCGGTCAAAGCTTCACCGCAGCTGGGCAGACGCTTATCCGCGCGGTCGTCGCCCGCGCGAGCAGCAGGGTCTGGGCCGAAGAGCCCGTCACCTTCAAACGCCGCGACCTCACCATGGAAGAAGACCGCGCCTTCTGGGCATGGGGCACCGTCGAGGTTCTTCGAGCCACCGGCATCCGCATCGAGGAACTTCTCGAACTGACACACCACAGCCTGATCCAGTACCGGCTCCCGACCACTGGCGAACTGGTGCCCCTGCTGCAGATCGCCCCGTCCAAGACCGACGCCGAACGTCTCCTTCTTGTCAGTCCCGAGCTGGCCGACGTCCTGAGTGCCGTCATCTGCCGCATCCGCGACACCTCCGGGGCCGTGCCCCTACTGCCCAGCTACGACCGGCATGAATGCTGCTGGCGCCCGCCAACACCCGTGCTGTTCCAACGCCGGGCCAACGGTGAGATCCGGCCACTCAACGAACACGCCATCCGTCAGTTCCTTACCACCGCCCTGGCCCACACCGGACTGACCGACCCCGCCACCGGCAAGCCGCTGCTCTATACCCCCCACGACTTCCGGCGAATCTTTATCACCGACGCCGTCCTCAACGGCCTCCCACCACACATCGCGCAGGTCATTGCAGGGCACCGCGACATCAACGTCACGCTCGGCTACAAAGCCGTCTACCCCGAAGAAGCCATCCAGGCGCACCTGGCGTTCCTCGCCCGCCGCCGGGCCCTGCGACCCACCGAGGAATACCGCAACCCCACCGACCAGGAATGGGCTGAGTTCCTCGGCCACTTCGAACGCCGCAAGGTATCCACAGGCGCATGCGGCAGGGCCTTCGGCACGCCATGCATACATGAACATGCATGTATTCGCTGCCCAATGCTCTGGCCCGATCCCGCCCAACGGCAACGCCTCGTCGAGATCCGCGACAACCTCATCGCCCGAATCGCTGAAGCCGAACGGGAAGGCTGGCTCGGCGAGGTCGAGGGACTCAAAGTCAGTCTCGCCGGCGCCGAAGACAAGCTCACCCAAGTCGACAAGCGACCTCATCAACCACCAACGGTTTCCCTGGGACTGCCCTCACCCCGCAACCCATCACGATGAGGCCGGGTCCGGTGGCGCCTACCCAGGACGCCGTTCGCGCGTCACGCGTGCGACCGCCCCGTGAGTCGCCTCTTACTGCCACCGGTTCGGTCCCAAGACCTCCGGTACCCCGGCCGAGCGCCTGTTGTCGGGACGTGCCAGATCCTCGCACATCAAGCACCCGTTCGGCCTCACGATTCCGTGCCGCCTCAAGATCAGTTGAGTTCAGAGAA
>DATEJJ010000084.1:0-2491 GCA_035278125.1 Rugosimonospora sp. | reverse complement strand
AGGGCAGGTGCGAGCTCGGCCTTGTCGTCGACGCGGCGCATGCCGCGTCCGCCGCCGCCGGCGACCGCCTTGGCGAACAGCGGGAACCCGATCTCGTCGGCCTGAGCCAGGAGCGCGTCGATGTCGTCCGAGGCGTCCGTCGACCGCGCCCACCGCGGACATCGGCGCGGTGGTCGCCGCGGCCGACGAGATCGGGTACCCGCTGTTCGTCAAGGCGGTGGCCGGCGGCGGCGGGCGCGGCATGCGCCAGGTGGACGAGCCGGCCCGGCTGGTCGAGCTGGCCGAGGCGGCGATGCGCGAGGGCGAGTCCGCGTTCGGCGACCCGACGGTGTTCCTCACCCGGGCGGTGCTGCGGCCCCGGCACATCGAGGTGCAGGTGCTCGGCGACGCCGCCGGCACCGTGCTGCACCTGTACGAGCGGGACTGCTCGGTGCAGCGGCGCCACCAGAAGGTGGTGGAGATCGCGCCCGCGCCCAACCTGGATCCCGGGCTGCGCGACCGCATCTGCGCGGACGCGGTGGCGTTCGCCCGGCACATCGGCTACCGCAACGCCGGCACCGTGGAGTTCCTGCTGGACGACGCCGGGCGGCACGTCTTCCTGGAGATGAACCCGCGCATCCAGGTGGAGCACACGGTCACCGAGGAGGTGACCGACGTCGATCTGGTACAGGCCCAGCTGCGCATCGCCGCCGGGGAGTCCCTGGCCGACCTGGGCCTGGCGCAGGAGCGCATCCGGCCGCGCGGCTTCGCGCTGCAGTGCCGTATCACCACCGAGGACCCGGCCAACGGCTTCCGGCCGGACACCGGGCAGATCAGCGCGTACCGCTCGCCCGGGGGCGCCGGCATCCGGCTGGACGGCGGCACCACCCACACGGGTACCACCATCAGCGCGCACTTCGACTCGCTGCTGGTGAAGCTGACCTGCCGGGGACACGACTTCCCCGCGGCGGTACGCCGGGCCCAGCGCGCCATCGCCGAGTTCCGGGTGCGCGGGGTGGCCACGAACATCACGTTCCTCCAGGCGGTACTGGCCGACCCGGACTTCCGGGCGGGGCGGCTGTCCACCGCGTTCATCGCGGAGCGCCCGCACCTGCTGACCGCGCGCCCCTCCGCCGACCGGGGTACCCGGATGCTCACCTACCTGGCCGACGTGACGGTGAACCGGCCGTACGGGCCGCGCCCCGCGCACACCCCGCCCGCCGCCAAGCTGCCCGCCGCCGACCTCGGTACCCCCGCCCCGCCCGGCTCCCGCCAGCTGCTGCGCGAACTCGGCCCGCAGGGCTTCGCCGAGCGGCTGCGTACCCAGGACGCGGTCGGGGTCACCGACACCACGTTCCGGGACGCGCACCAGTCCCTGCTCGCCACCCGGCTGCGCACCCGCGACCTGCTGGAGGTGGCGCCCTACCTGGCCCGGCTCACCCCGCAGCTGCTGTCGGTGGAGTGCTGGGGTGGCGCCACCTACGACGTGGCGCTGCGGTTCCTGGCCGAGGACCCGTGGGAGCGGCTGGCCGCGCTGCGCGAGGCGGTACCCAACGTGTGCCTGCAGATGCTGCTGCGCGGGCGCAACACGGTCGGGTACACGCCGTACCCGGCGGCGGTGACCCGCGCGTTCGTGGACGAGGCGGTCGCCGCCGGGCTGGACATCTTCCGCATCTTCGACGCGCTGAACGACATCGAGCAGATGCGGCCGGCGATCGAGGCGGTACGCGCGACCGGTACCGCCGTGGCCGAGGTGGCCATGTGCTACACCGCCGACCTGTCCGACCCGGGCGAGCGACTGTACACACTGGACTATTACCTGCGGCTGGCCGAACGGATCGTGGACACCGGCGCGCACATCCTGGCCATCAAGGACATGGCCGGGCTGCTCCGCCCGCCCGCCGCGAGCCGGCTGGTCGCCGCGCTGCGGCAGAACTTCGACCTGCCCATCCACCTGCACACGCACGACACGCCCGGCGGGCAGCTGGCCACCTACCTGGCCGCGATCGCCGCCGGGGTGGACGCGGTGGACGGGGCCAGCGCGGCCCTGGCCGGGATGACCTCGCAGCCGCCGCTGTCCGCGATCGTCGCCGCGACCGACCACACCCCGCACGCCACCGGGCTGGACCTGCGCGCGGTGTGCGACCTGGAGCCGTACTGGGCGGCGGTGCGGCAGCTGTACGCGCCGTTCGAGTCCGGGCTGCTGTCCCCCACCGGGCGGGTGTACCGGCACGAGATCCCCGGCGGGCAGCTGTCCAACCTGCGCCAGCAGGCGATCGCGCTCGGGCTCGGCGACCGCTTCGAAGAGGTGGAGGCGATGTACGCCGAGGCCGACCGGATCCTCGGCCGGCTGGTCAAGGTGACGCCGTCCTCGAAGGTGGTCGGCGACCTCGCGCTGCACCTCGTCGGCGCGGATGTACCCGCCGCCGGCTTCGAGCGCGACCCGGGCCGCTTCGACATCCCGGACTCGGTGGTCGCGTTCCTGCGCGGCGAGCTGGGTGAGCCGCCGGGC
>DATEJJ010000083.1:0-2160 GCA_035278125.1 Rugosimonospora sp. | reverse complement strand
CGGCGCTGGCCGGCGACCTGTTCGGGCCGCGCCGGGTGCGGGTACGCCGGGGCGCTGCGGTGCCCGGGGACGCCGCGCCACCGGCGTCGCCCGCGGAGCCGGGTGGGGCGATCGAGGGCGAGATCATCGACCCGCGCTGAGCGCGGGTACACGGAAAGGCCGCCCCGGACAGGGGCGGCCTTTCCGCGTGGTCGGTGGCTCAGGCGCTGGTGCGGCCCCGCCGCGCGCGGACCTCTTCGAGGCGCTCCGCCAGGATGTCCTCCAGCTCCGCGATGCTGCGCCGCTCCAGCAGCATGTCCCAGTGTGTACGCGGCGGCTTGGCCTTCTTCTGCTCGGGCTCGCTGCCGTCGACCAGGCGGGCCACGGTGCCGTCGAACTTGCACTCCCAGGTGATCGGGACCTCGGCGTCGACGGCGAAGGGCACCTCGAACTGGTGGCCCCGTGCGCAGAGATACTCGCGGGTCTGTCGCGGAGCCAGCTCGGTGTTGCGGTCGGACTCGTAGCTGACGGCTCCGAGGCGGCTCCCGCGCAGCATGCGCTCGCCCATGGTCGGCTTTCCCCTTCGGGTTGTGTGGTGGTCCTTGGTGTAACGACACGGCAGCGACGACGATTCCCGCGCCGGCCGCCCGGACGTCGCCTGCCGTGCGTGCAAGGGTAGCCGGTACCGGACCGGTGCTGCCGCCGTCCACCCGTGCGGTACGCGGGCAAAAGCGGTACTCGTCACAAAAATCCGGCACGGTAGACCCGGACTCCGCCCGCCCGGACCACGAGCCGGTACCCGGCGGCGGCCAGCGCGTCCCGGGCGGCCAGGTACCGGGCCGGGCTCACCGGCCAGGCCGGCGGCGTCTCGGCGGTGACCACCCACTGTGGACGCAGTGCGGGCGACGGGTACTGCGGGAACAGGTACACCTGGCAGCGGCCGGTGAGCTGCGGGGCGAGCCGGTTGGTGGCGGCCACGCTCGCCCCGTCCGGTACCACCGCCAGGGCCGCCCGCGCCGCCGCGACCGCCGGGCCGGTGCGCCAGTGACCGGGGGAGGCGAGATCCCGCAGCGGCTGCCCGTGCAGGGTCACCACCAGGCCGAGCAGCGCCACCCCGTACGGCGCGGCGCGCAGCCCGAGGGTGCCGGGCCGGTACCGGGTCCACACCCGGCCGGGTACCCGCAGCCGGCACAGGCCGTCGACGAACGCGACGAACAGCAGCGGCATCAGGGTGGCGCTGTACTGGTACCGGGTGCCCCACATCGCCGGCTGGTGCGCCCAGAAGCGCGGTACCAGCACCGCCAGCCCGACCAGCGCGACCGGCGAACGCAGCGCGACGAACCCGGTCAGCACGAGCAGCTCCAGCACGGTGTGCACCTTGACCGATCCGCCGCCGCCCGGGCCGGCCATGGCCAGGTAGGTGTACTGGTGCGCCGGGTTGAACGCGGGGATGAGGACGAACACGGTGAGCAGGCCGGCGGCCACCGCGGCGGCCATGGTAGCGGCGCCCAGCCGGCGGCGGCCCAGGAGCCACACGTACCCGCCGATCGCGGCCACGACCAGGGCCTGGTCCTCCTTGACCAGCAGCAGCGGCAGCGCCCACGCCACCGCCGCGCCGGCGCGCCGCTCCGCGAGGGCCACGACGCTGGCGGCGAGCAGCGGCACGGCGAGCGCGATCTCGTGGAAGTCGAAGCCGACCGCCTGCTGGATGCCCCAGGACAGCCCGTACCCGATGCCCACGCACAGGCCGGCCGGGCGGCCCAACCGGTCGGCGGCCAGGCGGGTGATCGGCAGGCTCGCCAGGGCGAACAGGGCCGCCTGCGCCACGAGCAGGGTGGCCGCCCCGGGGAAGGCGCGGTACAGCGGCGCGAGTACCGCCAGGGCCGGGCTGAAGTGGTCGCCGAGCTCGTCGAAGCCCGGCCCCTTGAGCAGCGAGACGGGTGCCTGGCCGTGCGCGTACGCCCGTACCACCTGGTCGAAGATGCCCAGGTCGAACCCGCGCGTTCCCATCCGCCGGTGCACCGGCAGGGCGTACCCGCAGTACGCGGCGAACAGCCCGGCCGCCAGCACGAGCGCCTCGGGCCGGTGCCGGGCGCGGCGTCTTGCGGGCGCCACCCGCGTCGGCGCGGGCGCGGTGGTGGTCAGGGCGGGACCAGACAGCATCGCGGCTCACTCGCGTGA
>DATEJJ010000082.1:0-10010 GCA_035278125.1 Rugosimonospora sp. | reverse complement strand
CGGGCAGGTTCTCCGGCCTGGGCAGGGAATCGGGCTTGTCCGGCGGGCGCAGGCAGGAACTCAGCGCGGCGGCGAGCACGAGTCCCGCCGCCACGGCGACCGCGGCGGTACGGGCAGCCACCGGAGTCACCTGGTGCCCGGTCGGCGGATCCGCACCAGCACCAGGCCCACGACGATGAGGCAGGCGGCCAGCGCGGCCAGGCCCGCCACGTCGGTCCCGGTTCGCGGCAAGGTCCCGGCGCCGGTGGGGGTCGGCCGCGGTTGCGCGGTGGTGGCGGTCGGGTGCGGGCCCGGGGTACGGGACGCGGATGCGTGCGGTGACGGCGCCGGGAGCGAGTCGGGCGCCGGGCATACCGCGCCGACATCGAACGTGGTGAGGTCGGTGGCGACGGCGACCTCCAGGAAGGCGGCGGCCAGGATCCAGCCTTCCGGTGTCTGCAGCCAGACTCCGTCGGGCCCGCTGCGGATCAGGGCGCCGGACACGCCGGCCGGCGGCGGTCCGAGTGTCGGCGCCGGGCTCGACGTGGGCGCCGGGCTCGGTGTGGACGCGACCGGGGCGCCGGTGGCCGCGGCGCGCATAGCGCTTCTCGCCTGGCGGGCGGCGGCTGCGGCGGCGGTACGCGCTGCCGCCATGCTGGCATGCTGCGGGCTGTCGACCGGCTCGGACCACACACCCGTGCCGGTGACGAGCAGCACCACCGGTTGGGGTCCGGTCGGGGTCACGTCGATGAAGCCGAGTGAATAGCCGAAGGCGACCGGGTTCGGCACGGGCTGCGTGAACACCCACCCGTCGCTGCCGTTGACGGCCCCCGCGGGTACGGCGGCGCAGCCGCGCAGGCTCGCGGGCAGCTGTACCGCGGTATTGAGGAGCCTCGACTGGTCCACGGACAGCATGGTGGTGGTATCGGCGGCCGCGGCCAACGGTGACAACGCACCGGTGACGGCGAACGCCGCTACCGTGGCGCAGATGAGCCGGAGATGGTGCCGTTGCTTCGCCACAGACCGCTCCTCAGCAGGTGGATTGGCTACAGGTGGAACCAGATGACGAACATGGCGCTGGAGGCGACCAGGCTGACGACAGTCAGGGCGATGACCCCGACGGTGCCGCCCCGGTGCCGGGATCCGGCCGGGCACGACACCGGAACCGTGGTGGCATCCCGGTTGCGGAACGCGGCCGGAACCCCCACCGCGATCGCGGTCAGTACCGCGGTGGCGACCGCCGCGTAGACCGCCGTCAGCGGGCCGCTGACCGCGAACGCTCCACTGTAGAGGTTCACGCCGACGCACGCGCGCGCGGTCGCGGTGCACTGCCCGGCGACAATCACGAACGGCGCGACGGGCGTGGCCAGCCCCACCACGACAGCGGCGCAGAGCGCGGCGGCGTTCAACTCGACCCCCGGCGCGGCGCGGGCGGCGACGACCGCGCTGACCGCCGCACCCACCGCCATGACCAGCGGGATGGCCTGGAAGAAATACGGGCCGAGGCCCACATCGGTGGCCTCGGCGATAGCCCGCACACCCACCAGCGCGCGGACCAGTTCGGTCACCACCAGCGCCACCTCCACGGTGAGCGCCGCCCCCACGACCCCGACAGCCACGGTGCGCCCCAGGTATGCGGCCGGGCGCGGGACAGCGAGCCGGGACCGGCGCAGCGCGCCGACCGCGACGAACAGGCCGGGCACGACCAGCGCCACCGCGACACCGGGCAGCGACGCGGCGAAGAACGGCGCCAGGTACTGGCTACGCACAAGCCGCTGGGCCGGGAAGCCGGCCAACGGCAGCGGATCGGGTCCCGGTGTGAGGATCGCCGTCAGCGCAAGGGTGTTGTGGCTCGCCGTCCAGGTCAGCATCACCGGCAGGGCACCCACCGCCACCACCGCGGCGGTGAGCCCGACCATGCGGCGCGGGCCGCCCGGCAACACCGGTCGCCAGACGGCGGCGCATTCGGCGGCCCACCCGTAGACCCCCGTCACGACCACCAGAATCACCGCCGCAGACGCCGCGACGTCGGCTATGCGGTACCCGGTGGTCGTGTCCCACACACCCCAGGTGCCGGCATTGGCGTAGATGACCGACAGCGGCTCGCCAACCACCATCCCCAGCGCCAGCAACGCCCCCGCGCCCACCGCCTCGGCCCGGTACCCGCCACCCGGTACGGACACCGCCGCGCGCCACCCGGATACCGACGCCAGCCAGCACACGATCAGCAGGGTCAGGACCGTCATCGGTCCGAAGATGAGCAGTACCAGGCGGATCGCCGCGAACGTGGAGATGGTACCCGCCACCGCGTCGGCCACGTCCCGCAGCACACGCTCGCGGCCGAACCAGGTCACGAGGGTCGCCAACCAGACCCCCACCGTGACGTTCGCACCGAGCAGACCGATCGTGACACCCGCGCTGAACGCGGCCAGCGGATCGGGCCGGCCGCGCAGGCCGGGATCCGCCAGCAGCCGCACCCGCTGCGCGAAGGTGGGTTGGTAGCGCAGCAGCGCCGGCCCGGACCGCGCCTGCTGCGACCGCCGCAGGTCAGCGAGCACACCCCGCAGCACACCGGCCTCGTCGGTCGCGTCGGCGCACGCGTCGGCGTCCAGTTCACGGATCCGGGACACCGCCATCCGGCCCAGCAGGACCAGCGCGGTGATGGCGGCGACCGCGGCCAACGCGTGAACGTCCGGTACCACCGGCCGCAGACCCGCGCCAGGCGTGCCGGACCACACCTGCGCCAGGCCCGGGTCCACCGCGAACACCAGATACGGGACGAGTACCAGGGCCACGAACACGCGCCACGCCGCGACCGTCACATACGTGGCCCGGTTGTCCCGGTTGGACACGTGACCCAACTCGTGCCGCACCACCGCCTCGAAGGTCCGCCGCTGGTCGGCCTGGTCGCTCGAACCCGTCACCATCAGCCCGCTGCTGATCAACACGTACGGCCGCGCCACGGTGCCAAACGTGGTCGCGGGCCGGGCGCGACCGGCGTAGTCGACCCGGAAAAGCTCCGTCAGCCGCTTCTCGGTGCTCTTCGGGTCGGCCTGCCGGGCCAGGCCCGCGGCACGCTCCCAGGCGGTCGGGCCGACCTCGGCGAGGCGGCGCGGCGTACGGGTGGCGATCCACCAACCCATCGCCCGGTACAGCACCAGGCTCGCCACAACCACCAGTACCGTTCCCGCCAGCGACC
The DNA here is from genome assembly GCA_035278125.1 of Rugosimonospora sp. GTDB lineage: Bacteria > Actinomycetota > Actinomycetes > Mycobacteriales > Micromonosporaceae > DATEJJ01. The sequence continues at coordinate 6,832 of DATEJJ010000082.1, read as the reverse complement.
ACCCGACAATCGTCGGCACGTACGGCAGCCCGCAGCGCAGTACGGCCGCCCCGCCGGTGACACTGTCCGCCCCGGCGACCTGGACCAGTTGCTGACCCGCGCACCCCCGGTACGCCGCCTCGGCCCCGGGCTGCGCGATCAGCCCGAGGTAACCGTAGATCGAGCCGGTGGAGGCGACGATCAACGCCATCAGGATCCAGAACCGCACCGTGGTACCCGAGGGCAGGCCCGCGACCGTCGCCGGGGCACCACCCGCCGGTGCCGTCACGGCCGCGCTCCGCCGCGCCGGCGGCGCCCTGCGATCCGCCAGGACAGGAGCCCGACGAGCGACACGGCGAGCAGCCCGCCGGACAGCACCAGCGGGTACACCGCGTGCCCCGCCGGATCGCCGCCGGCCCCGGCCCGCCCCTCCCCCGTACCCAGGCCCGAAAACAGCATCCGCTGCACCCGGCTGGCCTGCGTCACGTAGAGGTTGCCGTCGGGGCCGCAGGCCAGATCGGCGCCGTGCAGCCCGCCGGAGGCCAGGATGGACACCGCGCCGTGGCGGTGCAGGTCGACCAGGCTCAGCACCCCGTCGGCGTTGTTCACCAACAGATCCCCGGCCAGCGCCGGTGGTGCGGCGGAGCAGGCCGACACCACACCGGTGGGACCGTCGGCCAGCGGCACCGCGGCGACCGCGTGCCACGGCGGCGCGAGCGGGGCGGGCCGGTACTGGATCAGCCGGCTGTGCGCCAGATCCAGCGCCCACACGTCGCCGCCCGGCGCCACCGTCGCCGCCCCCAGGTTGCCCGTGGCCAGCTGGACGACCAGCGGGACCGCGGCGGCCGGGCCGGTGACCTGCAGCAGGCCGCAGTCGCCCGGCAGGTACAGCACCCCGGCGGCGACGACGGTACGGAACAGGCACCCCTCCGGCTGCGCCACCACCAGCTTGACCCGGCGCAGCGTCAGCGGGTCGAACGCGTACAGCCCGGGCCGGACGCCCGCCTTGTTGGCCGGTGTGACGCCGAACAGCCAGCCCTCGAACACCGCGACGCCACCGGTCACGTTGTCGTCCGCCGACGACGCCAACGCCATCGGCACGGTACCCGCCCGGTACCGGTACACCCGGCCGGTGCACGCATCCGTCACGTAGAACCAGGTACCGCCCGCGGCCAGGCCGGTCGCGCCCGGGCCACCCAGGCCGCCGCACACCGGGATACCCGTGATCACATCCACCGCACCCGTCACCGGGGCGGAGTACGCCAGAAATCCACTGGGCGGCGGAGTAACGCAGCCGGCGACCACAAGCACCACGGCGGCCGACGCGACAGATACCAGACGGCGGCCCGCACCTATTGATCCACACCCGTCGAGGTGATCGGACACGCCGACAGTGTTCCCGAGCACGTTCCGGAGCAACAGCGACAGTCAGGCACTTGTCCACCCCACCCGGCCGAGGGATCGATCCTGCACCCAGGCGGCGGGCACCCACCCCAAGGGTCGAAACCCCTGGCCGGCCGGAAGGCGTACACCATCCCCCGACACTGGTCCCCTGCACCGCCGGCTTCGGCACCGCACCGGACGCCGCCATAAGGCGCGACAGGCCGTGGGGTCAGAGCCAGCCCCGCTCGTCCGCCAGGCGAAGCGCCTCCTGCCGGTTGCGGGTACCCGTCTTGGCGATCGCGGCGGAGAGGTAGTTGCGCACCGTACCCTCGGACAGCACCAGGCTGCGGGCGATGTCCGCGACGGTCGCGCCGCGCCTGGACGCCACCAGGACGTCGCGTTCCCGGCCGGTCAACGGCGATGACCCGCCGGCGAGGGTCTGCGCCGCGAGCGACGGGTCCACCACCCGTTCACCGCGGGCGACCCGGCGCACCGCGTCGGCGAGCTGCTCCGCCGGTGCGTCCTTGACCACGAAGCCCAGCGCGCCGGCCTCCATCGCGCGGCGCAGGTACCCCGGTCGGCCGAACGCCGTCAGCATGATGACCCGGCAGGACGGCTGGGCGCTGTGCAGCGCGGCCGCGGCGGCCAGCCCGTCCATGCCGGGCATCTCCACGTCCAGGAGGGCGACGTCGGGCCGGTGGGCGAGCGCGGCGGCGACCACCTCGTCGCCCCGCCCGACCTGCGCCACGACCTGGAAGTCGCCCTCCAGGTCGAGCAGCGTGGCCAGCGCGGTCCGGACCAGGGTCTGGTCGTCGGCGAGCAGCAGGCGGATCATGCGGGGATCGTCGGGGTGGTGACCGGCTCGGGTCGAGCCGGTTCCGGGATATCGACCCGGAGCCGCCAGCCGCGCCCGTCGCCACCGGCCCGGACCGTACCGCCCGCCGCCGCGACCCGCTCGCGCAGGCCGGCCAGGCCGGTACCGGAGCCGCTGTCCGGCGGTCCACCCCGGCCGTCGTCAACGATCTCGATGGAGCCGGGGCCGAGCAGGATCGCGCACCAGGTGGCCCGGGCGTGGCGGACCACGTTGGTGACACCCTCGCGGACGATCCAGCCGAACAGCTCGGACAGGGTCGGGTCGACGATGTCCACCGAGCCGGGTAGCTCGGCGCTGATCCCGGCGGCGCGCAGCACCTCGTGCGCCGTGGCCAGTTCGCTGGCCAACCGGATCTCGTGCTGGCCGGACACGGCGGCCCGCACGTCGGCGAGGGTACGCCGGGACAGCCGCTCCACCTCGCCGATCTCGGCCAGCGCCCGGTCCGCCTGGCCGGTCTCGGCGAGGCGCCGGGCCAGGCCGGCCTTGACGGTGATCGTGGTGAGCGAGTGGCCGAGCAGGTCGTGCAGGTCGCGGGCGATGCGGGTGCGCTCGTTCTCAGCGGCCAGGCGCGCCACCTCGGACCGCGCCTGGGTCAGTTCGACGTTGGTGCGCATGATGTTGAAGAACCCCCACATGGCCAGCGCCACGATCGGGATGGTGACCAGCCAGTCCTGCTGGATCCCCGTGTGCCAGGCCGGGATCAGGGCGGGCACGAAGCCCGCGACGGCGGTCAACGCCACGACGATCGGCAGGGAGCGCCGGCGCCAGCGGGCGATCGACAGCACCGTCAGGAAGATGCACATCACGAACGCGCGCTCGCGCGCGAAGGGCACCCCGGCCGCCGCGAGCAGCCACATGGCGGGGAAGGCCAGCCGTCGCCAGGACCGCGGGCCTTCCCACTGGGACAGGGCGACCAGGTAACAGGCCGCGAACACGACGATGATGGCGTACCCGGCGACCCGCGCCCAGCCGGTCTGGTACTGCTGCACGGCGCCCGCCGGATCGGCGAGGTACGCGAGCCAGACGCCGGGGAACAGGTACCGTCGCCAGCCGGAGCGCCACCACGGCCGGACCTCCCCCGCGGTCGGGTCGCTGGGCGCCACCGTCATCGTGGTCTCACACCTTCCTGGTGTCCCGCTGGTACGCACGCGCGGCCAGCGCGGTGAACACCGCCGTCCATGCCGCGATCACCACCCATCCGCGCATCCCCCAGCCGGTACCGGTCACCGCCACCCGCCCGGCCTGCACCAGCCAGTATGACGGCAGCGACTCGGACACCTGCAGCATCGCCCCGGTGCTGGCCAGCGGGCCCCAGGAGCCGCCGAGCAGGGCGAACAGCGCGGTGATGCCGCCCAGCACCGGTCCCAACGCCTCCGGCGAGAGCAGGTGCCCGATCCAGATGCCCAGCGCCGCGAACGGGATCAGCCCGATCAGCACCAGCACGGTCATGTCCAGCCAGCGGCCGGCGGGCAGCCGTACGCCCAGCGCCAGCCCGGCGCCGTACAGCAGGACGATCGTGAAAACCGCCATCATGTACCCGCCGAGCACCTTCGCCCGCAGGTAGGTGCGGGTGGTCAGCGGGGTCAGCCGCAGTTGCCGGTTCCAGCCGGCGGACCGCTCCATCGCGATCCGGCCACCCGCGGCCACCACCGCGGCCATCGTGCCCCAGCCGACCATGCCGGCCATGTAGTACACCGGGAACGGGATGCCGGCGAGCCTTTCGTGCCGGTTGGGTCCGGCCACCACCAGGTACAGGATCAGCGGGAAGGCGAGCGAGAAGAGCAGGAACCGGCCGTTGCGCAGCGCGCGGAGCAGTTCGTAGCGCTGGTAGACCAGGGCGGCGTGGCGGGACTGGCTCATCGGGTCGTCTCCTCGGCGGGCTCGGCGACGCCGTCGCCGGTGAGGTTCAGGAAGGCTTGCTCCAGCGCGGCACCGGCGATCTCGATGTCCCGCGCCTGCGGGTACCGGTCCAGTAGCGCGCGGATGGCGGTGTCCGAGTCGGCACAGCGGAGTACCACCATCTCGCCGTGCCGGTCGACGCCGCTGACGCCCGGCAGCGCCGCGAGCACCGCGGCGTCCGCGCCGGGCAGGCTCGCGCGGATGGTCCGGGTACCCACCGATGCCTTGATCTCGGTCGCCGGACCGTCGGCCACGATCCGGCCGCGGGCCATCAGGATGATGCGATCCGCGTACGCGTCCGCCTCCTCCAGATAGTGCGTGGCGAACAGCACCGTCTTGCCGCGGGCGGCGAACTCCCGCATCGTCGTCCAGAACGCGTGCCGGCCCTCCACGTCCAGCGCGACCGTCGGCTCGTCGAGTACCAGCAGGTCCGGGTTGCTCACCAGCGCGACCGCGAACCGTACCCGCTGGACCTGGCCCCCGGACAGCTTCTGGGTACGCTGCTTCGCGAACGCTGCGGTACCGGTCAGTTCGAGCACCTCGTCCACGGGCAGCGGGTCCGGGTACAGCGCGGCCATCATCGTCACCAGCTCGCGTACGGACAGGTCCCGGATCAGCGAGCCGACCTGGAGCATGCCGCCCACCGCGCCGGCCTTGACCGCGTCGCGGGGTGGCATGCCGAACAACGACACGCTGCCGGTGTCCGCCGGCAGGAGGCCCAGGAGCATGTCGATGGTGGTGGACTTCCCGGCACCGTTGGGCCCGAGCAGTGCCACCGTCTCGCCGGGGGCGATGGAGATGTCCACGCCACGCACGGCATGTACCACGCCTTGCCCTGTCCGGTACGACTTCACCAGGCCGGTGAGGCGGATCCCGGGCGGCAGGCTCGCAATATTCGACGGCATGACCTCACTGTGCCGTGGCGGCGGTTCGCGGGTCAGTGCCGCGGCGCCACGTTTAGGCCATGACATTCGTCAGTACCGGTGCCGGCACCGGTACTGCCGCGCTGAGATGCGCCATGCCGGTGCGGACGGGCGGCTCGGGCTATGGTTCTGGTGTGCGGATCCGATTCGATGTCCCGGCCGATCCGGCGTATCCCGGCCGGGTGGCCGCGGTGCTCAGCCGGGTGCGGCTGCGGCGGTACGGCTACATCGGTGGTGTCCTCGTGGCCGTGGGTTTGGTCGGTCTGGCTGTCTCGCGGGTGGTCGACTGGGGTGCACGGATCTCACCGTTCTGTTTCCCGCTGGTCGTGGGCGGCCTGCTGTCCATGCTGTACTCGCCGTGGGTGCGGTTGCGAGCCCGGCGCCGCTCCAGTCGCTACGCGGTGGACGGCGGCTACGACATCAGCGATGACAACATCATGATGCACAGCGGCACGGAGTCCGGCGGCATTGCCTGGGACGGGGTCGACCGGGTTGTCGGTACCCCTGAATTCTGGATCGTGTTCGTGGGACGGATGCCGGCGACCGTGATCCCGCGCCGCTTCATGACCGCCGAGGACGCCGAAACGTTGGGCGCCTTCATGACCGAGCGTGGGCTGCTCAACTCCTGACGGTGGCCCGCACGATGAGCCCGATGTCCGCCGGTGGGGAACCGGAACGGCCCGGTGCGTTCCGCGGGCCGTGTGGTGTCCGGGTCAGTGGGAGCGGAGGTGCACCTGGATGAAGCGGGGCCGGTAGATGCTCGCGTCGCGGTACACGTCCCCGGCGGGGCTGACCGAACCGTCCAGGCTGTTGACGTTGTAGGAGATCAGGATCGTGTCGTTGGTGGTGAGCTGCCCGTGGGCGTTGTAGGCGATGACGTACCGGTCCCGGTAGCTGCCGCCGGGGCCGGGCTCGGGCATCCGGTACAGCACGGTGCGTCCGGTGAACGGCCCGGCCGGGGTGGGGGCGGAGAGCATCTCGATGCTGGATCCCCAGCCGGTGCCGTTGACGGTCACGAGTAGGTACCGGCCCTGCCACGGGGTGATGCTGTACTCGTCGGCCACCCCGGTCATGACGTCGGTGGCGGCCCGCTCGTCGGTGCTCCACCCGCACGCCGCCCGGTACTGCCAGGTCCCGTGGCGCAGGTCGCTGCCGTATATCCGGGCCACCCGCATCGCCTTGCCGGTACCGGTGTTGACGACCCCGTACAGGTAGGTGTAGCCGTCGCCGCTGCGCGAGGCGGGTAGCAGTGCCGCGCCCCACGCCACGCCGGAGTCCGACGGCAGCGGGTCCACACTGGACGGTGTGTTCAGGTGGTCGGGCGAGAACGTGGCCACGACGCTGCGCTGGTACCCGTAGGACAGGGCGCCGGTGCCGGTGCGCTGGTACTCCCGGAACACCACCTGTACCAGGCCGTCACCGGTGAGCATCCCGTCGCCGGTCCAGAACCAGCGGTCCGGGCCGGGGGGCGGCATGATCGCGGTCGGGTGTGCGGGGGTGCCCCCGTACACGGTGGTCAACTGGTCCCCGTCCTGCACGACGAACGTGTTGTTGACCATCTCGGCCCCGGTGGGTCGGGTCCCGTTGCGGTTGAGCGGCCCGAGAAAGGTGTCCGAGAACAGCCACAGCGTGCGACCGTCGGGCAGCCGTACCGAGAACGTCGAATCGCCACCGGTCCACCCGTCCCGGGTGGTCGCCGCGTACCGCGTGAACAACGCCGACAGCCCGGCGGCGGTGGTGACCCGGGCCGGTACGGGCGCGGCGGCCGGGCACG